>JACWAG010000382.1 GCA_014874425.1 Syntrophaceae bacterium
AGTTAGAGCAACTGGAAAACTACTATCCAGAATTCCTGGCTCCTGATTCACCAACACAGAGGGTGGGGGGAGTGGCCCTCGAAAGATTTGAGCAAGTAACGCATATGACCCCCATGCTGTCTCTTTCAAATATTTTTGAAGAGATAGAGCTAATAGATTTTGATTCGAGAGTACGAAAACTGCTTGGAACTGCCGGCCCGGTACCATACGTTGTAGAGCCCAAACTGGATGGAGTCGCCATTGAACTTGTTTATCAGGATGGTTTCCTTGTTTCAGGAGGGACTCGCGGTGACGGAACAGTGGGTGAAGACGTGACAGCTAACATAAGAACAATAAGAGCCATCCCGCTAAGTCTTATGGCAAACGGCCAGCTTTCCAGCGCTAGTCTCATAGATATTCGTGGCGAGATATTTATGGCGAGGTCTGATTTTGATACACTTAACAAGGAGCGGGACGAAATCGGCCAACCATCGTTTGCGAACCCCAGAAACGCTGCAGCGGGCTCCATTCGCCAACTTGATCCCTCTGTTACCGCCCAACGGAAGTTAAGATTTTTAGCGCATGGGGTAGGAAGGATAGAGGGCGCTTCCGTAAACACCCAACTCGAGCTGCTTCAGGGCCTTATTGAATTGGGAGTACCAGCAAACCTGGAGCACACAAAACTTTGCGAGGGTGTTGACGCAGTTCTGGTTCACTACAATACTTTGAACCAAGTAAGAAGCCAACTTCCATTTGAAATCGATGGAAGTGTCATTAAGGTGAATTCTCTTGATTGGCAAGCTCAACTGGGAACAAAAAGCAGATCGCCTCGGTGGGCGGTGGCTTACAAGTTCGAACCAATGCAAGCGCAAACAAGGATCCTGAGGATAGAAGTAGGTGTTGGCCGGACAGGGACCCTGACTCCAGTAGCGATTATGGAGCCTGTGAACGTTGGAGGCGTTAATGTTAGTAGAGCGACACTTCACAACCAGGACGAAATAGATCGTAAAGACATCCGGGAGGGGGATGTCGTAGTTATACAGCGGGCTGGCGATGTTATTCCTGAAGTGGTTAAGGTCAGAACAGAATTTCGTGACCTCGATAGCCACCCATACAGGATTCCGGATAATTGCCCGGTTTGTGGTTCAGACGCAGTGCGGCTGCAAGGGCAAGCGGCAAAAAGATGTTTGAACTCCTCATGCCCCGCTCGTCTTAAGGAAACCATAAAACATTTTGCTTCCCGTGACGCCATGGATATCGAAGGCCTCGGCGACAAACTGGTTGAACAGTTTGTCGACAAAGGTCTGGTTCGAGATCCCGCCGATATATACTATCTCGATATTGAAGCGCTCTCGTCTCTGGATCGTATGGCTAAGAAATCAGCCACCAATCTTATCAATGCAGTACAGAAATCCAAAAAGGTATCATCCGACCGTTTTCTTTTCAGCCTTGGGATCCCACTTGTCGGCGCCACCGTTGCCAGACTGTTGGTCCAGTCTTTTGGAGACGTGGACTCGGTATCAAAAAAAGACGCTTGTAGATTGAGTGAAATTCCTGGAATAGGTCCCGAGGTTGCTCAAAGCGTTGTCAAATTTTTCTCAGAACCCAAGAACATTGAAATGATCCAGAGACTCCTATCTGCAGGGGTTTCACCTGGCGCCGACTCTCCCACTCCTGCCGGAACAACTCTTTTGACAGGAAAGACAGTTGTGTTTACTGGCTCCATATCAATCTCCAGGAGTGAAGCAAAAAAACTGGTTGAAGCCGCAGGAGGATCAGTTGGATCTTCAGTTACTACGAAAACAGATTTCTTGGTAGCGGGCGAAGATCCTGGGTCAAAACTGGAGAAAGCTCGTGAAATTGGTGTTAAGGTCATCTCCGAGGATGAATTCAAAACTGTGATCGGCGTATCTTGAACAACAGGTAAGGCTTGAAAAATAATTAGAAACGTCTAATCTTATAAATTATAAATAGTCCTAATTTTTCGTCTGATGGTTGTTAATATGACATCGAAGATAAGGCGTAGGGTAATAGTAAAAGGTAAAGTCCAGGGAGTGGCGTTTCGGGCATATTCGAGGTCCGCCGCTCGGGAAATAGGAGTATTCGGCTGGGTCAGGAACCTGCCGGATGGCTCTGTGGAAACTGTTGTCGAAGGCGATCCCGAGCGGGTGGATTCGATGCTCGCGTGGTTAAAAAAAGGCGCTCCGCATAGTAGGGTGGATGATTTGGTAATCGTAGAAGAAAAACCAACCGGTGAATGCGTAGATTTTGAGATCACCTTTGACGGCTGGGAATCGTGGCGTGCCCGCTAAAATCCTAAACTTAATTTTTCTTCTAATTTGGACTATAACGTTTTGCTTATACGGACCAAAGGTGAGTAATGCCTCAATGTCATGCCCCTCGATGATAGTTGATTTACTACTTGGTGAACCGGTCCCTATTGAAACTGCTCTCGATGATATGTCTGTGACCCAGATAGTCTATGTTGGCGAGATCCACACCATAGCGCGCCACCACGAACTTCAAGTCGAGATCTTACGAGGACTTGTCGAGCGTAATCCCAATGTTGCTCTTGCTATGGAAATGTTCACGTCGGGACAGCAGCCGGTTCTTGATCGCTGGTTGTCTTCCACGGAACCGGTATCGACCTTGGTCGAAAATTTGGGTGAAGATCGGTGGACAAACCTTATGGATTATACGTCGATTCTCAATATCGCTCGAAACCTTAATATTCCTGTAGTTGGCCTGAATATTTCGAACGGCATTGTTCGCAAAGTCTCACGGGGAGGATTGGAATCGTTGTCCGAAAAGGAGAAATCTTGTGTACCCCCCGATGTTGAACCCATAAACCCGCTCTATGCTAAACTCCTGTCAATTAGGCTCAAAGTTCACCGCGCATTTCAGGGAAAAACTCTGGACAGGGTGATTTTTGCACAGGCTTTAAGGGATGCCGTAATGGCCTCTACTATAACGAAATATCTCGAAGGTCCGAAAACCAAGGATAGGCTGCTCCTGGTAATAGCCGGGAACGGACACCTGAACTATGGGTTTGGGGTCCCTGAAAGAGTGAAACGTCAAATTGATGTTCCTTATCGAATAATTATCCCCTCGGAAAGTGGAGAACTGGAACTTTCTGAAGCTGAGAAACGACAGGCCGCTGATATAGAGATATCTCACGAAGATCTTAAATTTATACATCAACCGGTTGCCGACTATTTAAGCGTAGTTCCCATAAAGTCAAACGATAGGGATGATAGCGCCGATTCCTGGAATGTTGCGGAAAAACAACCTGACAAAGAACGGAAACAGTAATTGAGTGGAGTTAAAATGGCTGGAAATTGCATGACTGAGGCGCTTCCCAAGCTTCTTACTACCGCCATAGGGAGTATGCCGCATACTGATGCGGATGCTGCGGTAAACCTCATTCTGGATTCTTTGAAAACAGCGCCCCATTTGCCACAGCTATCGAGGCGTGACCCTCGCGAGCAGATGTGGATACAATATTCGGAAAAGCTTCCTGGTTTCCAGGTTGATTTGGAAAACCTTAAATATTATTTCAATACTTCTGACGAATCACTCGGCCCTGTCGAGAAATTCTACGAAGACTATCTGAAAATTGTTGGGGGTTTGCCGAGCGAGGCCTTTGCGATAAGCGAGGACTACGGACTTGGGATTAAGTTGTTTATTGACCGGCTGATTAAGGACCATTCGAAGCGCTCATTTCTTAAAGCGCAAGTTACAGGGCCTCTAAGCTTTGCTTTATCCGTAACTGACGAGCATGGCAAGCCCATATTTTACCACCCCATATTCAAGGACGTGGCGGTAAAGGGCATGGGGCTTAAGGCGATGTGGCTGGTAGAAAGATTGAAGCCCTTCGCTGAAAACATAATATTGTTTTTTGATGAACCAAGCCTTAGCGCTTATGGTTCTTCCGCGTTCCTGGGAGTTTCAAGTTTAGACGTTGTTGAATCTCTAAACGATGTTTTTTCAATGGCGTCTTCCGTGGGAGCGATTACCGGAGTCCATTGCTGTGGAAACACAGACTGGTCATTGCTGATGCAGACAAACGTGGATATTATCAATTTTGACGCTGTGGATTATCTGGAGTCTTTGGCGATCTATCCTGAACAATTGTCGAATTTCCTGGCGCGAGGCGGTGTCTTGGCATGGGGCGCAGTCCCTAATGATTCCAGAATAAACCAGGAATCTGTGGATTTGACATTCAAAAGGCTTCGTAGATGCGTGTCTGTGTTGGAGGGAAAGGGTATCAACAGGGAACTA
>JACWAG010000383.1 GCA_014874425.1 Syntrophaceae bacterium
ATAGGGGGCAACCTGTGCCAGGATAACCGCTGTCAATTTTATGACCAGTCCAAATTTTTTCGGGCAGCGAGACAAACCTGTAATAAAGCGGGTGGAAGTACATGTTTCGCGTGGAAAGGCGGATCAGACAAATGTCATTCCGCATGCCAATCAGACTCTGCTCCAATACTAATTGCAATGGACGCCAAAGTCGTCATTAAGTCCAAGGACGAAACTCGGACCATGCCTCTTGATGAACTGTATTCTTCTGTAGGAGAGCGCCCATTAACCCTTGCAGACAATGAGATGCTCACTGATATTCTTGTTCCAGCTCCAACTCCGGGCGCTGGGACAGCTTTCGAAAAGCTGGCCTACCGGTCTTCCATAGATTATGCGATGGTTTCGGCGGGCGCTTTTGTACAAACTAAAGGTGGTAGAACAATACGGGCCCGCCTTGTAATAGGCGCTGTGGCCAGGGGTCCCCTCTCAATCGCTACGGTCGAGAAAACTCTCAAGAACAGGCCCGCTGGAGATCAACAGGCAATCAACGAAGTGGCGATTGACGCCATGAATACGGCCGAGGCTTTCATTGCCAACAACATGACGCAACCTGTTGAATACAGGACGAAAATGGTTTTGGTAATAGCCAAACGGGCCCTAACACGGGCTACGGAGAGGGCGGTTTCTCAAAAAGGCTTTTTGGAGGCAAAATGAACAAACAGCCATTAGAAATTACGATTAACGGGGAGAGCTGTTCCTTGGCGGTAGACTCCAATCGCACACTTTTAGAGCTTCTTCGAGAGGATTTGGACCTTACCGGCACAAAAGAAGGCTGTGGAGAAGGAGTCTGTGGTGGATGTACTGTCCTGATGGACGGCAAGCCTGTCCGTTCCTGTTTGACGCTGGCTGTTGAGGCTTCGGGAACCCATATCACGACCGTTGAGGGGCTCGCTCAAAATGGCGAAATTGATCCCCTGCAGCAGTCATTTATTGATCATGGCGCTGTTCAATGCGGGTTTTGTACATCCGGCATGTTAATGGCAGCCAAAGGATTGGCGCTCAACAACCCGCACGCTGGAAAAATAGAAATCATAAACGCTATGAGCGGGCACATTTGCAGATGCACTGGATATACAAAAATTATCGAGGCAGTGGAAGCCGTGGTGGATAGGTCAAAGGAAAAGAGGTAGAGACAATGCCCAACTATGCGTTCGTTGGAAATAGTATGCCCAGGGTAGATAGTAGGGCCAAGGTCACTGGCGAAGCCCTTTTTACTGCCGACATCAAACTTCCCAAGATGTTGGTGGGAAGGATCCTCCGAAGCCCCCACCCTCATGCACGAATCGTCAATGTCGACATTTCGGAAGCGCTTCGAGTGCCGGGAGTAAAGGCGATAGTTACCGGACAGGACGTTCTCCAGAGAAAATGGGGGGTGTTTAGTTATACGCAGGATCAGCAGTTTCTTCCATCAGACAAAGTAAGATTTATTGGGGAAGAGGTAGCAGCTGTAGCGGCTGTTGACGAGGACTCGGCGCAACGAGCCATAGATTGTATTCGTGTCGATTACGAGATTCTTGAAGCAGTCTTTGACCCTATGGAATCACTATCTCCGACCGCCCCGCTCCTTCACGACAACTTTCCGCAGAATATAAACGTCCACGTCCCTATCAATGTGGGAGATGTTGAAAAAGGTTTTACGGAATCCTATTACGTCCGGGAAGATACTTTTACGGCATCTGAGGATTCATATTTTCAGGGTGAGCCATATGCCGTGGCGGCCCGTTTCGACATGGACAACAACCTTGAAATCTGGATGCCGAACGCTGGTCCTCATATGAAGGCCAAGCCTTTGTCCAACGCCTTGGGTATCCCACTCAACAAGATACGGGTTCGAAAAATCACCATCGGTGGCGCTTTTGGCGGTCGTAGTGAAATAGCGCCTGCGGATCTTATTTGCGCCCTGCTGGCCCGCAAGAGTGGCAGGCCTGTGAAAATCGTTTATACCAGGGAAGAGAACTCCATAGCGACTCGCCAGGGACATGCTCTGATCACCACAATAAAGACAGGTGTCAGAGAGGATGGCAGAGTAATCGCAAGGGATGTGACCTGCTATATGGATGGCGGGGCTTACAGCTCGACAGGGCCAATCGCTGTCAGTGTGCCTTTCTTGTGCATGGAGCAGGCCTACAAAATGGAGCACGTTCGATATAATGGCTATCGAATTTATACGAATAAACCACCCCGTGGCATGATCAGAATTCATGGCAGGGCCTTCGCCTGTGGCGTAGATACCCAACTGGACATGATTGGCGAGTATTTAGGGATTGACCCGGTCACCATGCGACTGGTCAATGCCCGGGAACCCGGTGAATTTACCAATACCAAATCTCATGTTGCAAGTTGCGCCATGAAGGAAACCATTACTAAAGCCGCTGAAAAATCAGGTTGGAATGACAAATGGGGTAAACTTCCACCTTTACATGGAATTGGCATCGGCTGCAATTCTGTACAGACTGGATTTCCCATGGGTATTCGGGGCGGGTCGCAGGCCATAATCAAACTCAACGAAGATGGAGGAGCTACTGTCATTTCTGGAGTAGTGGATAACGGTCAGGGAAATGACAATATGCTGGTTCAAATTGCCGCTGAGGAACTCGGTATTCGCACTGAGGATGTTCAACTCGTCACAGCAGATACTGAGGTTACCCCATCTGACCCGGGCGCCTATTCGCAGGTTTCTACTTTCATTGGTGGACACGCGGTGAAGAACGCGGCCGAAAATGTTCGAAGACAGTTATTCGAGGCAGCGTCCAAAATACTCAATGTAAAGGTAGATGACCTGATAGCGCGAGACCGCATGATTTACGTCAAAGATTCCCCAGACACAAGTATTCCCCTGAAAAAGGTAGTCAGGATGATTTTAGCCCAGGGGAAATCGGTCAGCGGGCAAGGGGACTACTGGCCCAAAGTTGATCCTAAGAGAGAATGGGTTAAGAATCCTTTCGGACAGATGTGCGGAGCGTTTTCGTTCGGGACTACGGTTGCAGAGGTTGAAGTGGATCCGGAAACCGGCAAGGTAACTGTCCTGGAAGTCACTGCGGCCCAAGACGTTGGTTTTGCTCTGAACCCGCTTGTTCTCGAAGGCCAGTTTCAGGGGTCCATTGCCATGGGAGGCCAGGGCGGGATTCTAACCGAAGGACACGTTTGGGACGGAGGCTCGGTATTAAATCCTACACAACTGGAATACAAAGTGCCTTTGGCTTGTGACATGCCCAAAATTAATACCATTATAATTGAATCCAATGATCCGGAAGGTCCGTACGGATCCAAAGAATCCGGAATGTCAATCGCTATGTCGGCGGCTCAGGCTTACGCTGCAGCGGTCAGTAATGCAATCGGAGTTTACATGACTGATTTTCCTTTAACTCCGGACAAGATCCTGGAGGCCTTGCAAAACAAAGTGGAAGGCGAGACCCCAAATCAAGATGAAGGTGTAATGGAAAAGGGACTCGAATTGATGGTTCCGGCGGTTTAGTTCTGTATCCAATAAATATTTTTTTGCGCAAAACAACAGCGCTGAATTTAAGTGAAGCATTTCTATATTGGCGCATGTCAGATTGGCTTGAAAAAGTAATACGACATTATGAAAAAAACGCACGCAAAACTGTTGATGCTCTCTGATTTAAAAATACTGATTCGTGGGGCAGGGGAAATGGCGACAGGTTGCGCCTGCCGCCTTTACAATTCGGGGTTCTTCAGAATCCTGATGACTGAAATCGAAAAACCTCTTGCTGTCAGACGTGCGGTCAGTCTGTGTGAAGCTGTATACGAGAAAAGCTGGACAGTAGAAGACGTTAGTGCGGAACTGGTAAATCATGTCGAAGAAGCTCATGAAGTTTGGGAAAAGAAAAGGATTCCGGTTCTTGTGGACCCTCCAGTTTCCTGCCTAAACGCCTTACAGCCTGATATCATTATCGATGCCATACTTGCCAAGAAAAACCTGGGGACTTCTATTAATAGCGCTCCGCTGGTAATCGCCTTGGGGCCAGGTTTTTTGGCCGGAAAAGACGCTCACTATGTCGTGGAAACAGCTAGAGGCCACCAATTAGGTCGACTAATTTCTAGTGGCTACACTTTGCCTAATACCGGTATACCCGGCGAAATAGCTGGACACACAGGGTTAAGAGTGCTCAGGGCGCCCACAAAAGGGGTTTTCCTTTCTGAGTTATCTATAGGGGCGCATGTGGAAGAAGGCCAGTTGATAGGACTTGTGTCCAATAAACCCGTAAATGCCAGGTTGAACGGTGTTTTGAGAGGATTAATTCGACCCGGGACCTCAGTGACACCACATCTCAAGATAGGAGACATAGATCCTCGCGGCGAAGCGTCTTACTGTGTGACAATTTCAGAAAAGGCCAGAGCTATTGCTGGAACGGTACTCGAGGCCATACTAAGGACTTATAATTCAACTCTTGGTCTCAGCGGAAGAGCCAGATTTGACTAGGGCAAGTTATTTCCAAGGGGTAAGAGACCAATCTTTATGGGTAGTTGTTGCCACATCAGATGGATTTTGCCGCTATTTATTTGAGCTAAAAACCACCTTGGGACTAATGAATACCAGCAGTTCATCAATCTCTTTCGCCTTTGTTTTATTACTGAATAACATCCCTACAATTGGAAGATTCATTAGCCCAGGCCAACCCTCCCGCCTGCCCATTGCCGTCTCCCTTATTATTCCACCAATAACGCATGTCTCGCCATCACGGACAGTCATAGTAGTGTGAGCCTCTCGTTCCAAATATAGTTCGCCAGTTGTGGGCATTATGTTGGGTTCATTGTCAGTCACTACGATCATCATTTTGATACGGCCGTCTGATAAGATCTTTGGCGTCACCTGGAGTTTAAGGCACACTTCCACCAATTCCGCATTGGTTCCCCATTGTGGAGAAGAGGTCTGAACGTTTAGTACTGAACCACTTTTGATAACTGCGTTCTTTCCATCTGAAACCTGTATATTGGGGCGTGCTACTGTCCGGGCCTGTCCCTGGGCTTCGCCAATTTGAAGACGGAAATCCAGTTCAGTAATATATTGATTGGCAAGCAGACCAAACTGTAGCCCCAAACCCATTATATCGCCGATATTGGCTACGTTTGCAGGGAGGTTTACGGCCAGCCTGGAAGGTATTTCGCTCGAGGTAATGGTCCTGGAAGTGAGTTGTTGGACTCCTTTTTGAAAAATAGTCTGTTTCAAGTTTGCGCCGGTAGCCGTATTGCCAGGCGTGCCAGACTGGTTTCCTGTGATCCCCCAATAACTGGAGCGATCTGTTTTTACTCCCCCAAACTGGTTATTTCTACCGCCCCAAAGGATGCCGACACCTCTACTCCAATCTTTGTTGGCTCGAACAATCCTACTCTCGATACGAATCTGGGCGGCTGGTTTATCCAATGATTCTATAATTTTCTTAATTTGCCTGATCCTGCTCGCAGTGTCCTTAATGAAAATCAGGGAGTTTTGGTCATCATGCCAAATTACTGGATCCCTGCTCAAATCACGGTCACGCGCCAACTTGACCGAGCTATCGTTTGAAGACCCTTTAAAGGTTGGATCTACTGCGTTACTTGTTCCGGTGTAAGCTGAATGACGCCGTTCGATTTGCTGCCGCAGTTTTGAAAGATTCCTTGGGCCACGTCTGTTTCGCGATGGGACCGAGATAAGACCATGCGCAGAATGACGATCGTAGAGTTCCTCCAATATGGCAATGAAACCTTGATCTTGCGGTGTGTCGACCTCAATACGTGAAGCGTCTAAACATTGATTGTTGAACAGGCGCTGTAATACTCGGGAAATTTCGGAGGCGAGACCATTCCTAATTTTTATGACCTCATAGTAAAAGCATTTCTTTGTTTCACCAATCTCGAAACATTCCGGTTCTTGAACTTTTTGAGAAGCGAACTTATGACGACGTTGGGATAATCGAATATTTTGGAGGTCGTGAGATTTTCCAGACATAGTCTCTGTCATTGAGATTGAAGAGGTTGTCTGGGAGGAACCAAAGACAGGCTCGGTAGTTCCAGCCATTGTAGAGATATCGACGATACTTGAAGCCGGTAAGATCAGAACAAAACAGATAATAATAGAGAAGAATCTAGGCATTTCCGGACACCCAACCATTTTCGATGAAACTTCGCCGCCTTGTAAACGGCCCCCCCGGAGAAGCTAAAAATATTTGGGCCGGATTATAATTTTCGCGATGTAGGAGCCTCAACCTTCTCAAAATAAGTTTTCAGGAATCCTGAGACAGTCTCGGATGAGTTAAATCCTGCATCAGTCTCTAATAATAATACTTATGATCAGGGTGTTGAAGCTCTTAGCTAGAAATTGGTTTAGCATAAATTTCTTGGGGGCGCAACAACAAAACCACCGTCCCCCTTTTTATTTTTGTTTCGAGGCTTTTCACTTCTAAAAAATTTCATCCCGAATATAATGTGTCTATGGAAACATATCTTTTTACAAAAATATTGGCGATTGGCGCTTTGGTAGTAGCTGTAGCCCTATATTACTTTTTGTACGAATGCTGAATTGTTTTGGCCTCCAAAGGAAAGCTTACAGGCTTTCCTAGAAAGTCCTCAGCATATAGCTCAGATCGGTTTCAGGGTTCAACCGAGACTCACCTTCAGGTCGAGGGCTCCAAAGCGAATGTTGATAATCTTCCCAGCGGTTGTGGCGATCCCAACGCCACGCCTGGTAGGGGTCAGGTGTCATTCGGAAGTAATTAGGGGTAACGGGACGGCTTTGTTTTGTGGCTGGCGGTGGATAATAGCCCGGAGGCGCATAATAATACGGATAATAATACGAATAATATTGAGCTGACGCATCGTAAATCTGGACAATCACAAGCGCGCACGCTACGGCGACAACAAATAAAAGCTTCTTCTTCATTCTGAATGGCTCATTTCCTATCCTTGTGGATAGATTCTTTAAATGGTGCGAGAGGGGGGACTCGAACCCCCATGGGTTGCCCCGCCGGATCCTAAGTCCGGTGCGTCTGCCAAATTCCGCCACTCTCGCTCTGAACTCACTTAGGAAATACTTATGCAAACATTATATACTGAAACGCTTGTCCGCGCAAACATACGACCAACAGAATTTTGTAAGAATGAGGATCAGCCTACAATCAGTTAAGCGAACTCTTAAGGGCATTTGGGAAAGATCTTGTTCTGTTATCTTTACCTGTAACTACTTCGAGCAAATTAGTCCCATCCGTCTCGATAGTAATGGACCCATCTCTGCCGGTCCAGAAAAGCTCAGCTCCAACATCGTTGAGACGATTTAAGACATCCAAGTTGGGCAAACCCCCGCGGGAAGGATAATCGGCGGATAATACAGCTATCTTGGGGA
>JACWAG010000049.1 GCA_014874425.1 Syntrophaceae bacterium
GATTTACCAGATTCAAAGCTTCCCACAGGATACAGCTTTCTGGTGTACATCATATTGTTAAGTTTGGTCTGATCATCTTTGTCGCCCCGGGGGAACGGCCACCCCGGATCAGGCCCCCGGGCCGCTCTTTCCCATTGGGCTTCTGTCGGCAGTGAATAACTCTCGCCAGTTTTCTTGCTGAGCCATTTACAGTAAGCCTCAGCTTCGTACCAGCAAATATTGTTTAAAGGTCGGTCGGGTGTATTTGAGAGTGAGCAATTAACCCACGGTGTATCAGCTTCTATCCAGTCCGCAGGTCTGGTTCTATTCTGTGCTTTAATATATTTCCATCCCGCTTCAGACCAGAGTGTTGAATCGCTATATCCGCCTTCTCTTACAAAATAGTCGTATTCGTCGTTTCTGACTTCAAACTTACCTATATAATACGGGCTCAATATTGCTTTGAAGGGAGGAACCTCGGTTTCATTTGTGTAGGTCCAATTCGGTAAATCAAGCCTTCCCATTGTAAAAGTGAGATCCTTCGATATCAAAACAAGTTGCGGAACATAACTTTCTGCATACTGCGGATTCGTCAAGTTGTCACAGGAAATAAACAACGTCACCAATAAGATTGGCATTAGGGTCTTATAACTCATTTTCATTTGGCTAATTACAATTCCCTGGCTTCTTCAATTATTCTTTTGTATTCCTCATTCGATAACTTGCTCAAATCCATTTTCTCGATTGCCGGGTCATTTGTACCTCTCCCCTTGAGGCGATCTAATGCCCTACCTATGGCCAACACTTTTGTTCCAATTGAATAACCGCTATAAAAATCTCTCCCTGTTCTTGCGTTAACATCCAAGCAGATATCATGGGACATCAATATGGTCTTGATTAATTCCTTTTCATTCCTCTGAAACTGATTCAGGATATTCGGATGGCTGAGGAAAAGCTCGAGGAAAAAGATCTTCCCCGCAAACTCTCCTCTTTCAGCAGGCTGACTGATCTCGGTAATCTTGTTGAGATCAATTTTCTTGTAATAATCAAGAATCAGTCTTCCAGCATCTTTCCTGTTCAGTAACTCGCGTAGACCATTATGATTTTCAACAACCACATTTAATCCGGTGCTATAGTCCGGGTAATTGAAAATATCCCACATAAAGTCAAAGTTGATGCAATGGTCAATTAATTCATTGGTGGTCTTTTTGTTAAGCTGATCTTCAGGGATATTCACGGCTTGCCATCTTTGAGCCACGGTAAGATTGTCCCATTCTTTCGTATCTCTCCCCGGAAGCTTTTCCTGTGCATTAACATTGAAACTCCCGATGACGAGGCAAAAGATGGCAACAGTATAAGAGAATGATTTTTTCTGTTTTGTTTTCATGATGACCTCCTAAGCTAAATCTCGATTGCTTCTTTAGTTTTTCTACGGCAAGCGCTAACCCTTTTCATTTTTGGATGGCTACTTATGAATCAACTGCGTAGCAGAATATCTGAAGCGACACGCCATCCGTGAAATTCTGATTTCTTGTTCCTCTGATCGTCCTGTTGCTCGAAGACATGTATCCGCAAGAGGGGGTTCTTGCCATTGATCTTCGCGCGGCTCCAGGTTGACCTATGAACTGCCACATCCTGCCGCGATATTCTGACGCATTGATAGGCCCACTGCGCCGTCTCCGAGAAAAATCTATTCTGACCGCCCTCATTATCATCTCTCCAGGGTCAGAGCCAGGATACGGTGAAGTGAGGCCCTCTGACAGCGCTAAGGTATGCAGCCCGTAAATAACGGTCAAGTCAGCGCCGTAGAATTCATCAAATCCAGGGGGCTGAACTGATCCAGAAGATGCCGTTACTCCCGCCGGTACCCCACAGTTCATTGTGCTCGATGCGGACGGATGAGTAGCTGCAAGAGATCCCCTGAGCCGAGTTGCCGTCTGTCATGTTGTCATGGATGCTGACGCCGTCCAGTTGAGGTTATTCAGGTAGATACCGTAGGTATTGTAGGCCAGTGTGCAATTGCTGATGGAAGGGAGGACGGTGTTGCAGTTTATTCCCAAACCGGCATGTCGTATAGTGCAGCCGTTAAGGGATCCGCTAGAACCACTGTTGAATGTGATACCGCCCCATCGCCCGGATAATTTCGTAGCATAAACTATAATCGCCCGTCGGGATTGGATTCGTAGCCTTATCGTTGCACCCTGCGAAAAGAGCACTCCAGCCCCAGAGTAGATAAATTGCTCGGTCAAATTGTATCCGCGCTTTCCTGCGGGCCTGTCGATCCTAAGGTTTGAATATTATGAAACCTGACTCTATCTTTTTAATGAAAGGAGGTTGCCTTATGACAAAGCTGCTTGAAAGCGTGATATTACGTATAAAGGACTTACCAGAAAAAGAGCAGGATGGCATTGCCCAAATCATTCTAGAAGAGCTTGATGATGAGAAACTGTGGAATGGACAGTTCGCCGGTTCTCAAGATAAGCTTGCAGCTGTCGCAAAGAAAATTAGAGATGATATAGCCGGGGGGCGAACGAGAGAAGTGGGCTGGGACGAATTGTGATTTCCTCTCTGACTGAGGATTTTCGAAAATGTTTCTTTGAACTTCCTGAGTCAGTTAAAGCTCAAGCAAGGACGGCCTACAAAATATGGAGAGCCGATCCTTTTCATGGCAGTCTTCAGTTCAAGAAAGTCCATCACGAAGAAGAAATCTGGTCCATAAGGATGGGTAAGTACTGGAGAGCGCTTGGTCTGAGAGAGGGAGATAAGGTCACGTGGTTTTGGATCGGGTCTCATTCGGATTACGATAAATTCCTCTCACATTTCTGAGATTTGACTTCGATTTCCTCGCATGGTCAACCCCGCAAACGGCAGGTATTGAGCTAGTGA
>JACWAG010000384.1 GCA_014874425.1 Syntrophaceae bacterium
AGATAATACGTAGTAGAAACCTGAAGCGTTGGAAAGACCTGGGAATGAGCGTGTTTAAGATCGACGGAAGCTAACTGAATGTCTATTCTGTTTTTAGTGAGGGCATCCGAATGAACCAGAGCATAACGCACGCAGGTAGGGAAATCGAAATAACCATATGATTCTGGTTTAATTCCGACTTCTGCGCTCGCGCCAGAAACTGAAAGAACTACAAAACCACCTAGAACCGAAAGCAAAAGAAAACAGCGCAAAACAACTACTAGTCTGACTTTAAACAAAGTCAGACCCATGAATATTTTGACAAAACTGTTATGAACGGTCCTCGTGGCAAAAGATATCACGTGATTTCCATACCCTAAGGTTCTTTTTAAGTTAAACTTTAAGAACTAATTTTAACACTTTGCAAACATTAAACTAAGTTATCTATCGTTTTAAGGCCACGGCGATGAGGTAAGTATATCGAAACGGTCAAAGATTGTCAACGAAGTTTTGGAAGATGATGTCGCTGAACAGTAACTAAAAAATCCTATTTTCAATGGGTTATAAAACCCAAATCTGGAGAATACAGACAATACTTCATGTTCTGTTACTGGTTATTGTTATAACTTATTGTAATAGCAACTTAACAAGTTGTTACGGTTATGTGATGCAGGAGAGGTGGAATTATTTTACCCTGGACCATAGTTGGTCCACACCATTTTTGAGAGACGAACGGGTGACCATAAAATCGTTTTTAATTCCATAAACGAAAAATTCAACCTGAACCGTCCCGGGTAGACTAATCGAAATATTGTGATTTTCAGCAATCCATGTCCCGTCGACACCAGAAGGGTTCACAGCGTTGAAGACTCGACAAGTTCCATCTTTCCTCAAAGTTATTAAAGTTCGGAACCCGTTTTCAGGTCTTCCGAGGGATTTTTCCGCTAGTGGATTTATTTCAGGTAATTTTTCCCATGTACCCAATATAGCACCCCAGTCAATGTTCTGTTGATAAATCTGCTCAGGAGTGATGCCAACCGCAAAACAATTACAAACTTCAAATAAACTTACGCAAAAAACCAATGGGTAAAACATCTTGAAAGTCCACATATGATTACTTCCAAACACTACACTTATTACAGAATGCACAAATTGATACTTGAGCCGAAAACATTTCAATCCACACAATCATTGGACAAAGTTCAAAAAATTGGAGTGTTGTCTCGTCCGACCCAAGCGCAAACACAGTTATAACCAATGAAGAGATAAGGTCAAGCGCTTCTCCAAAAGCCCAAGCAGAATAAATTATTTTACCATTTATTAAATAAATCATCATATCAACAAGTTCTAAATACATTATATAATACGAAGTATGTTATTCTGGCACGGAGTAATTACAATATAACCATAACTTATTCCATTAGTTACGTATATAACATAAAATAACTTTATTGATTATAAATATAATATTACACGACCAACTATTTTACTTGACAGGTTAAATTCTACATGATAGCTCAGCCCACCAGGATAGAGACGGCGGACAATCCGTTAAAGCAATTTATAAGCTTACACACCTATGATGTGTACAGACCTATCCGAAAGAAGGAGGGTATAATGGTCAGAAGAGTTTTTGGAGTCTTAACCTGTTTTGTTATTCTCGCTATGACTTGCGTGGTCATGGCCGGGGGTGTAGTAGCCCCGATGCAATGCGCTCCTCCGCAATGCGCCCCTGCGCCTTGCGCCCCACCCCCGTGTGGTCCGGCAATGGGTAACCCGTGCGCTTTTTGGGGTGATGCGCCTTTCCCGGGGTTGTGTGGCGGTGTAGTGGCTTTGCCGTTTCTGGTTGTTGGCAGCTTGCTAGGTGGTTCTCCGATGGGCCCTCCTCCTGCGCAAATGGCGGCCACCCCTTACGGTCCTCGACCCTATATGGCGCCCAGGGGCCCTGTTGCTCCATGCGCTCCTCCAGCGCCATGTGGCCCCGCCGGATATGGTCCTGCGGCTTACGGTTCCACTAGTCTGCTTGGTGGTGGTATACCCTGTCTTGAATTATGTTCAAGTATTCTCGGAAGTTTTTCCGGTGTCGCCGGCCTCGGATTGTATTAGACCATATTATTGTTAAAGAGCTTTCGAAGATCTTTGGACTTATAGAATCTTAAAAGCGGATGATCAAAAAATAACACAGAAAATCTACAAATTCCTTCCATTCCATTTGGGGACTAAGGTCCCCATCTTTTTTCTTATGATTCAGTGGTTGAATCTCCATCAAACTTCTAATATTCCATGACTCAATTTTTAATTCGGTCGGAAAAGGGCATGTCTGCCAAACAGGACAATGTCGGACCTGAAAGGTCAATAAAAATCGAGGGGGTGTTGGAGAAACTTGTTTTTTTCAATACTGAAAATGATTTTATTGTAGCGAGTCTAATAGTGACCGGCCGTTTGTCTCCTGTTGTAATCGTAGGGCATCTTCCTTCTCCTCACCCTGGAGAGACATTGATTCTAGATGGTTTTTGGGAGGTTGATAAAAAGTTTGGAGAACAGTTCAGATTTGTAAATACTGAGATCAAGACGCCTTCTACCGTAAAAGGTATTGAAAAATACCTGTCTTCAAATCTTATTAAAGGAATTGGGGCGGAGATGGCGCGTCGTATTACCACAATGTTCGGTGATAAGACCCTGGAAGTAATTGAAAAAGCGCCGGAAAAACTCAGAGAAGTTCCTGGGATTGGACAAGTGAGAGCTGACAAAATTTCTCAGACATTCAACGAACAGAAGGGAATTCGAGACATAATGTTGTTTTTGCAGAGTCATTCGATTTCTCCTTCTTATGCGCACAGGATTTTCAAAAAATTTGGTAGAGCGTCGATAGATTTCGTGCAAAGAAATCCGTATCGGCTGGCGACTGAGATTAAGGGAATCGGGTTTAAATCATCTGATAGGGTGGCGATTAGCCTTGGGATAGATTTGATGTCTCCACTACGCGCTGAAGCCGGAATCTTGCACATTTTGGACGAAATTCAAAGCGAAGGTCATGTCTGTTATCCTAAAAATTTGCTCATAGATCGGGCCAAAGACCTCCTTCATATAACGAAACCAGGTTTAGAATCCGCTCTTGATCGTTTGGAACAATCGAACAGGGTGATCATTGAAGGAGATCTTGTATACGAATATTACATGGCAAGCGCTGAACAATCATTGGCCGGCAATTTAAAAGATCTGATGTTTGAGACCAAAGCCTCCTACAAGGTGAAAGTTGAACTAGCCGTTGAATGGGTCGAATCAAAGCTGAGAATCTCACTATCAGATGCGCAGAAAATTGCCGTCTCAGAATCTTTCGAGAACAAGTGTTTAATTATAACTGGAGGACCTGGAACGGGAAAGACCACCCTCCTAAGGGCATTGACGCAAATTCTCGACGCAAAAAAAATTAAGTATGTGTTGGCGGCTCCTACAGGCCGAGCAGCCAAAAGATTAGCTGAGACTACCGGTAAAGAGGCTAAAACAATTCATCGTCTTTTAGAATATCTTCCTGGGCAAGGAGGGTTCCAACGTGGTCCACAACGTCCTATAGAAGTCGATTTTGTTGTAGTGGATGAAGCCTCAATGGTTGATCTTCAGTTGATGAATGTCCTGGTGGGCGCTATTCCAAAATATTCGTCGCTGATATTAGTAGGGGACGCGGACCAATTGCCATCCGTAGGACCGGGAAATGTTCTTGGGGATATTATAGAATCGGGAGTAGCGCGCGTAATTCGGTTGGACACAATATTCAGACAAGCTCAGGAGAGTTTGATCATAAAGAACGCGCACAGGGTAAATCAGGGGCAACCACCTGAAAATGAATTGTTAAACTCAAAATTGCCTGATTTTTTCCTCATAGAAAAGGACGATCCAGAGCAAGAACTTGAAATAGTTAAAGAATTAGTTTCAATTAGAATTCCCAAGCGTTTTGGCTTCGATCCAGTAGAAGATATTCAGGTCCTAACCCCAATGAATAGAGGCCTGATAGGAGCGGAAAATTTAAACACCGAATTAAGAAACATTTTAAATCCTACCGGTGTTCAAATTCGGGGAGACAAATTCAGAGTCGGCGACAGAGTGATACAGATTCGAAACAACTATGAGAAAGAGGTTTTCAATGGAGACATTGGAAATATTGTCTCATTTGATCCTGAGTGGAACGAAGTTACTGTGGATTTTGACGGGAAACCGATCGTTTATCATGTTTCCGAGCTTGACGAGATGAATCTAGCTTATGCGGTGACGATTCACAAATCTCAAGGCAGCGAATACAAAGTAGTAGTAATTCCTCTGGCGACCCAACACTACATTTTGTTAAAAAAGAATCTTCTCTACACTGCGCTGACCAGAGGCAAGAACCTTGTGGTTTTGGTTTCAAGCGCAAAAGCTCTAAAATTAGCGCTAGAAGAAAAAAAAATGGAACGACGATTTACCAACCTAACGAAGCGGCTCCAAGGTTGATGAAAACAGAAAACGTCGCTTGTAGAAATAAGGTAATCGACTAAGCATTCTCCATGGATTGCAGATAAGCTTGTCTATCCTTAACAGACTTTTCATATAGGGCGAGATATTCCTTGGCGGACCTATTCCAGGAAAAGTCCTTTTTCATGCCCCTCATCATTAGCCTTTTCCAGACATCTGGTTGATCCCGATAAGTCCGAATAGCTTTCAAAACAGCTTTTTCCAATTCGAGAGGATTTGGTGGCGCAAACTTGAAACCGGTTCCCGCGTCAAAATGAATATCAAATTCGTCCACTGTGTCCGTAAGTCCGCCGGTGGCTGTAACTATAGGCACAGCCCCATATTTTAGGGCGTAGAGTTGATTAAGTCCGCATGGTTCGTATCTAGAAGGAACAAGCAAGATGTCCGCTCCAGCAAATATTTTGTGAGCCAACGCGTAATCGTATCTTAAAAAAGTTCCTATATAGTTGGAAAATTTGTTTTCCAACTCCTTAAAGACGCTCTGATATCGGGCTTCCCCTGTACCTAGAATCACCACCTGACAGTCATTCCTTACGAAAGTATCGAAAGCTTCCGCTACAATATCAACACCTTTTTGACTTGTTAGACGGCTCACCATTGCAATTAAAGGCTGATTGGGGTTCAACGGCAAATCTGCAAGCTGCTGTAAATCGGCTTTACATCGAGCTTTTCCGTTCAAATCGTCATTTGAATAGGCTGAAACAATGTATGGATCGCTTTTGGGGTCCCACACGGAATAATCTACTCCATTCAAAATTCCCACCAAGTGATCCCCTTTTTCGAGAAGAATTCCTTCCAGACCAAAACCGAACTCAGGAGTAAGAATTTCATTCCGATATCCGGGTGAAACGGTATTGATCTGATCGGCAAAAACAATACCGCTTTTGAGAAAATTTAACTTTCCATGGAATTCCATATGCTTAGGGGTGAAGAATTCCCAACCGACACCTACCAGGGGCATGTCGAGATGCCAGAATATTCCTTGATAACCCAAATTGTGGATAGTCATTATTGCGGAACTCTCCCTAAACAAGGGCTCTCCTGCATATAGGGTTCTAAGATAAACTGCGGTCAATGCAGCCTGCCAATCATGAGAATGGAACACATCGTATTTTTTCCCTACATGCAGAGCCAATTCAAGAGCTGCCCTCGTCAAGAACACAAATCTCTCGGCATTGTCTTCGTAATCACCATCAGGGGTTCCGTACAGATAATCCCTGTCATAATATTCATCGCATTCCAGAAAGAAATAACGCTCGCCGCTTTTCCCTACATGTCGCCAAAGGCCGGCCTGAACATTTTTGGCGTTCAAAGTAATTTCTATGGTAGTATCCAGCTTGTTTATCTGAAAATTCTCAGGGTTTATGCCTCTGTATTTTGGCATTAGGACGTCTACTTCAACTCCCAAGGACGCCAATTCAGCCGGCAATGCCGACAAAACCTCTCCAAGACCACCGGTTTGAGCGAAAGGCGTCACTTCTGGTGTAACCATCAGGACTCGCACTTGAATAATCCTCCCAAACGATTGCGAAAGGTGGATCACAAAAAATTACTTTTATAATCCCGAATCGTTTCAAGATCCGTACAACACTTTATCCCATTAATACAATATTAGACTAACTGGTTACAGGGACTCTTGTGAAACGAGTCAAGAGATCAAGTCGCCTAGTAGGAACTCGTTTTCTTCAGATGGGCAATAAGACCCCCATCTTCAACCAGTTGTTTCATAAACGGTGGAATTGAAGCTACATTGAAATCAACCCCGGTAGTTAGATTTTTGATTATTCCTTCATCTGCGTCCACTTCCACCACCTCACCATCCTTTATGCCGGAGACCGCTTCAGGGCTTTCAAAGATCAGTAGCCCCATATTAAAAGCATTTCTAAAAAAGATACGCGCAAAGCTTGATGCGACAACACAGGAAATCTTGGCCGCTTTTATAGCTACCGGAGCATGTTCTCGTGAGGAACCGCAACCAAAATTCTTTCCTGCAAGGATTATATCACCAGGGCCAACCTTTGAAGCGAAACTAGGGTCTGCGTCTTCCATAACGTGCTCTGCAAGCTTTATTGGATCAGTAATATTAAGGTACCTGGCCGGAATTATCTCGTCGGTATTTACGTCATCTCCAAATTTCCAGATTTTTCCTTTGAATTTCATCGGGCCTCCGTCCAATCAACGATATTTTTAATAGACGTTTAAAAACATCTCGATCAGTGCTATTTATGCTGATTCTATAGCTACGCCTACAATGAAGTGTTTTGTGGCATTATTACAACATCATTGCAAGTTACTTTTAACAGAAAGTTTGTCTGAGCAAGTTTCTTTGGTTATGCTTTAAAATTGTGACAAACGGCGGTCCCATGGAACTGGTAATTGATGAATATTTTTTAATCAGGAGCTTTATTTTATGAAGAGGTTTTGGGGTCAGGGTATAAGTCTTCAAATTATCCAAGGGATGCCGCTCAGTTCACTGATGAGGGTTTTGGCGGGGAACGATTTCAGTGTTGACACTCGTTACCTTGGAAGGTTGGCATATCTAATGGGAATAGGAGTTTTTAATTCGATTCTCGGTTCTTGCGAACGGTTCTTTGATGGTGAAGAAATTAATGCAATCGAACTTAAACAACAGCCTTTATTTATATTGGGTCACTGGAGAAGCGGCACAACGCACTTGCACAACTTGCTCAGCCTTGATCAGGAATTTTCTAGCCCAAATGTGTATCAGTGCTTGTTTCCAAACCATTTTATATATTCTCAGGTAGGTTCAGTAGCGCTGAAATTCCTGGCTCCGGACAAACGCCCTATGGACAATGTTTCATTGTCGTCCAGCGCGCCTCATGAGGAGGAGTTCGCTTTAGCTGCTTTGTCCTTGGTGTCACCCTATCTCAAAGTTATTTTTCCTGTAACTGGCCACAAGTGGCATACCAATTTGGACTTGGACAAAATCCCTCCATTTTGGAGACAGGCATGGAAAGAAGCCTTCATGTTTTTCCTGAAGAAACTCGAGCTTTCTGAGGGAGGGAGGCCTCTATTGAAATCACCTCCACATACGGCAAGAGTGAAACACCTTCTGGAACTTTTTCCCGGGGCCCAATTCGTTCATATTGTTCGAAATCCCTATCAAGTTTATCTATCAACCCGCAACCTTTGGGACAAATCTTTTGCTAAAGCCAGACTACAGGAACCTTCGGATGAATTAGTCAAGGAACAAATTCTCAATTGGTACGTTGAGATGTTTGAACTTTTTGAGCGTGACAGGGAACTTGTCCCTGCGAGCTCTCTGCATGAACTCAAATTTGAAGATCTTGAGAAGAATCCTTTGGAGGAACTAAAGAAAATTTATTCGGCCCTTAACTTGGAAAACTTTGATAATCTTAATCTGAAAGCAGTTGAATATCTTAGGAGTATAAAAACGTACAAGAAAAATGTCTTCGATCTTGATGAAGAGACCAAGGCCCTAATAGCCAAGAGATGGAGAAAGAATTTCGATAAATACGGGTATATGATTTAAACTTCATAACATTGACGAAATGGCGTTTTCAGTATCATTTTCTAAAAAAGTCCTCCAGATTAAGGTCTAATCGTTTGAATCCGGATCAGCTAGCCAATTGCTCAGAGAATCTAGAAAACATTACCCCAATGATGCGGCAGTATATGACGCAAAAGAAGCTTCACCCTGACGCGTTGCTCCTTTTTCGCATGGGGGATTTTTATGAAATGTTCCTTGAAGATGCGGTTAGGGCATCGCGAATTTTGAACATCGCATTAACGAGTAGGGACAAGAACAAGGCGAATAGTATTCCCATGTGCGGTTTTCCGCACCATTCATCATCATCTTACATTAATAAATTGTTAGCCGCCGGGGAACGCGTCGCTATTTGCGATCAAATTGAAAATCCCAAGGTTGCGAAAGGACTCGTAAAACGTGAAGTCACCAGAATTGTGACCCCGGGACTGGTTGACGATTCTGAAGTTCTAACCGCAAAAGAAAATCATTTTATTTGCGCGCTATCTCAAATCAGGGATGAGATAGGCATCGCCACATTGGATCTAAGTACGGGCGAGTTTATCGTTACGTCCACCACTAGGACGATTTCAGCAAGTCAGGAGTTAAGACGCGTCAATCCCAAGGAGACCCTAATCCAGAAGAAACTCAACGCTAATGATCCTGTAAACACTGTATTATCTGATGATTTGTACATACATGAATTGGACGCATGGTCATTCGATCCTACAAATTGCAGCGAATCGTTAAAAGAGCATTTTGGAGTTCAAAGTCTTTCTGGTTTTGGTCTCGAAGATCGACAAACTCTTGTTTCTGCTGCAGGGGCTCTCATACAATATGTTGGTCGAGCGAGGTCAGAAAAACCCTGTCATATCAAAGCTCCAAGAGTATACAATCTTGATTCTTTTATGGTTCTTGATCAGTCAACTTTGAGAAATCTTGAAATCTTCAGGAACCTTCGAGACGGTTTGCCCAATGGGGCTTTGATAAGTGTCTTGGATAGAACCAAAACGCCTATGGGCGCTCGGTTACTGAGAAAATGGATTTCTTATCCTTTATTGGACGTCGACGAAATTCTCAAAAGGTCAAATCTGACAAAAGGCTTTGTAGGAAATTTCAACGTTAGAAGAGAGATCCGAGACATTTTAACTAATTTCGGAGATTTAGAGCGACTTGCTGGAAAAATGTCACTAAAGACCGTAACTCCAAGAGATCTAGTACAACTACGGGTATCATCCGAAAAGATACCTGAAATAATAAAACGCCTAAGGACTTTGGAAAACCCATTTGGCCTCCAATTGTCGGATATGGATGATCTTGCATATGTGACGCATGCGGTGGAATTGGTAATTGTGGACAACCCTCCGGCAAGCATTAGGGATGGGGGGGTAATTCGACCAGGATACAATTCTGAACTCGACGAACTGAGAGAAATCGGGAAATCCGGAAAGACGTGGATAGCAGGGATCGAAAAGAGGGAAAAAGAAACAACGGGCATCTCGAATTTGAAGGTAGGGTACAACAAAGTCTTTGGGTATTTTATCGAGGTTACTAGAAGCTACCAGGATAGGGTCCCGTCAAACTATGTCCGTAAGCAAACGCTGGTGGGGTGCGAGCGTTACATTACCGAGGAGCTTAAGGAATACGAGTCAAAAGTACTGAACGCTCAAGATAGGTCTTTGGAGTTAGAAGAAGAAATTTTTTTGAATCTCAGGGACAAACTGCTTGAAGTAATTGGAAGAATTCAGAAAACAGCGGAAGGAATCGCTATCACTGACGTAATAAGCTCACTCGCAGAACTGGCGGTGACCAATAACTACGTTCAACCGGAGGTAACCAAAAGTGACCTAATAAGAATTGTGGAAGGGCGACATCCTGTCGTTGAATCCTTTGTTTCGAATGAGACCTATGTTCCTAATGACACTGTACTCGACAAAACAGACAATCAAATACTTGTCATAACTGGGCCAAATATGGCCGGTAAGTCCACTTACATGCGGCAAACAGCGCTTATAGTCCTTATGGCTCAGATAGGTGGATTTGTGCCGGCCAAAGAGGCTACAGTAGGAATAGTGGACCGGATATTTACTCGAATTGGAGCTTCCGACTATCTTTCATTCGGACAATCCACTTTTATGGTTGAAATGACTGAAACAGCGGAAATACTCAATAGCGCCACTCACCGATCCTTAGCCCTGTTAGATGAGGTCGGACGCGGTACCAGTACTTTTGATGGGTTGGCCCTTGCTTGGGCCGTGACGGAATTCTTGCATGATATGCCCGGAAGGGGTGGTCCACGCACATTGTTTGCCACTCATTACCACGAACTTGTGGATTTGGCCCTAGTTAAGGAGAGAGTGAAGAACTACAATTTTGAAGTTAGGGAGTGGAAGAATAAGATAGTATTTCTAAGAAAAATAACCCCAGGAGGCGCCAGTCGGTCTTACGGTTTACATGTGGCAAGCCTCGCTGGTGTTCCTGAATCTGTTATTTCAAGAGCGTCTGAAATACTCAACAACCTTGAAAAGGAAGAAATAGACCCCAGAGGCCGACCTAAGATTTCGCGGAGCAGAGCGTCTCGAGCAAAAGACGATTCCCAACTAGCTCAAATAGAGCTATTCACATCACCAGCTGAAGAATTGCTTCGAGAAATCAACATGATAGATGTTAATAGACTGAGCCCCATCGATGCGTTGAATACTCTATGGGAGCTGAGGAAAAAATATTCAAGCGTCTAGCTTAAAGATATATCGACAATTGCGAGCCTGAAAAGTCATTAGGAAAATTAGGTTATGTTTTTAGCAGATTTAGCCACGGTATCTTTAAAACAAATCTATAGAAACAGAAGACGCTACAAAGGCGTAATTATAGGAATTTCAGTCGGAATCGCAGGAATAATAGTCGTTCTAACTATGGGCGATTCAGTGGAACAAAATTTGGGTCAAAACCTAGAATTGCTGGGTAGCGCTACAATAGTAAAGGCTAGTTTTGACTACACCAAAAGCAAACGAAAGCACGGCGGGCAGTATTTGCCAAAAGATGTTGAAGATATAAAAAAACTTCCTGGTGTTAAATCAGTCTCGCCAGTAGTTGTGGCGTATCCTACATTTACTTACAAACTGAACAAAATGTCAGGTAGATTACTCGGCGTTGAGGAGAACTTCTTTGACACGATTCATATCCCAATGGCTAGTGGTCGCGGAATCACATCAGATGACGTGGCCTGGTTCAGTAGTGTCTGTGTAGTAGGAAAGGAAGTCGTTCGGACCCTCTTTGCAAAGGATGAAAATCCGTTGGGAAAGAAAATTTTTATTGGTGGCCATTTGTTTCGAATAGTTGGAGTTATCGGAGGAGTTGAGGACCCTTCTTTCTTGAGCACCATAATAATCCCCATTTCTGTTGGCAGAGCCAGGTTCGCAGAGATGTACGATATTAAAAACATTTATGTTCGAGCTATAAATTGGGACGTTGTGGCGCAACTTCACAAGGATTTATACAATCTCGTGACCACGAATCAGCCTGGTTACGCGGAATCAATGGATGTACGATCATTTCCAGAACGTATAAAAACAATTCAGCACGCTGTTTTGTTAGTGAAGGTTTTTTTATATTCCGCCTTGTTGGTTACCATAATTTTGGGTGGAATCGGAATCATGAACGTCATGTTAGCCGCCATAAGAGAGCGGACCAAGGAAATTGGTTTACGGAAGGCTGTAGGCGCAACAGAAGAAATGATTTTGTCTCAATTTCTTTTTGAATCTGTTTCCATAAGTTTGACAGGAGCTATTTTAGGCATATTTCTGGGATTTGTCTCCGTCCAGATTCTTAAAGGGGTATTTCAGACATCGCCAGCCTATGGTGTATTCGCTCTCAGTGTATTGGGAGGCGTCTTTTTTGGGGTCTTTTTAGGGATAGTTTCCGGGGTCCTCCCGGCTATCAAGGCGAGCCGACTGGACCCTGCGGAATCTATGCGATTTGAATGACAGAAAGTTTATCCCTACTCGAATTTCTTGACGGCCAAAGAGTAAGGGCTTCTAAAACTCGCTACTCTAGGCTTGAAGCCACCAATTCCGTGATGTCCAATACTTTTATCTTGCCCTTCTTTTCTTTACGGGCCCTAGCAGCAGCCTGGTTAAATGTGCCCTTGCAGGAAGGGCATGCGGATACTATGGCCTCGGCGCCGAGTTCTATGGCCGAAAGAACTCTCTTGTAACCAATATCCGAGGCTAATTGGTTATCAAAGCCCTTCAAACCTCCCCCACCGCCACAACATTTTGCAAGCGCCCGATTGAGGGGGAATTCCAGTAATTCGACACCGGGAATGGCTTTTAGTACATTTCTAGGTGGCTCGTATACACCCATATGTCGCCCCATGTCACATGGATCATGATAGACCACCTTGACGGGTTTTGTATCTTGCTTAAATTTCAGCCTATTCTCAGCAATCAGCCTTTCAAGCAATTCTACGGCGTGAGTTACGGTGTATCCATTTAACGCCCCGTGCATTGGGTAAAGGTCCCTAAAAGTTTTTAAACAACCTGCGCAGGTAGTTAATAATTCTTTTGGTCTGTATTTTGAAATAGTCTCGGAATACAAATTCATAGCCTTACTGAAGGTTTGTTTGTCGCCCACCAAGTAAGCCAGATATCCGCAACAGCTTTCCTCTTCGCCCAAGGCTCCGTAGTTCACGCCAGCTTTTTCCAATATCTCTATTATGGAGGGAATAATTTTTATGTCCTGAAAGCTGGTAACACAACCCATGTGAAGAAGCACCTCAGTGGAGCCAGGCACGGCCTTTCTGAAATTCGAAGGATAGCTATCAGCTCGTTTTTCCTTTGGCGCCATTAATGGATTCAAGGAATCAATCATAGAGGCTAAGGCAGGTTTGAATGAGTCTGGGAGAAAACCATATTCCACCAGGCGTTCTCTGGCGCTTCGGATTATGTCCGATACGTTTACCTGAGCAGGACAAACTGACTTGCAATTTAAACAGAGCATACATTGGTATAGTCGTTTGGCCAAATCTTTTGAAGGTTCAACCTTACCAGTGAGCATATTGAAAGCTAGAGTAACCCTGCCTTTGGCGTTAAGCGACTCCAGTGTGGACTCTGCAAACGTTGGACAGCCAGCCCTGCAAAAACCACACTGAATACAGGCTATTATCTCATTGTCAACCCCTTTGGGGAATTTTTTTATAGTATCAGGTGTCTTGAAATAGGGGTCAAAACTATTTTCATCCAAAATATCTTTTATTGAGTCCTCAAAACCCATTTTCCCCGGATTGAGAATATTGTCTGGGTCAAGGGCGGCTTTGATGGCCCTCATGACGTTGATTGATTCGCCGAGCTGTTTTCCTATGTATGGCGATTTTGCCATACCAATCCCATGTTCCGCCGACAGTGTGCCGCCGAATTTGAGGGTCATATCAATGAATTCCAAGGCGATCTCTTTTACTTTCTTCCAGTGTTCCGGTTCGGTTGGGTTCATGATAAAGGTCGCATGCAGATTTCCGTCTCCAATGTGTCCAAAGGTTGCGATAGGGAAACCATATTTGGCGCCTGTTTTCTGAATTTGGGATATAGTTTCAGGTATGCGGCTAATCGGGACGCCAAAGTCCTCTACCAAAGGCACGAGCCGATAACCGGGTTGAAGTCGGCTCATGGCGGATACCAAACCGCCTCTAGCGGCGAAGAGCTTGGCCTTTTCAATGGGGTTATCAGACCAGATATTCTCGATACCGCCAACAGAGCGGCAGATTTCGTCCACTCTTTCAATTTGTTCCCTGACAGCTCCTTTGTTCCCGTCCAGTCCCATAAACAACTGACAGTTGACATCCTTGGGAATATCCATTTTTAGAGCGTTTCGAGCGACATCTAAACAAACGCTATCAAGAATTTCACAGGTGGCGAGTTCAAGTCCGAATGTGAACATTTTTTCCACTGCTTTTCCGGCTGTTTCGACATCAGGGAAGGACGCCTTGGCGAAAGCCTCATATTCAGGCATTGGTAAGATCCTAAGCGTAGCCTGGGTAATTATTCCAAGAGTTCCTTCCGAACTTGCGAACAACTGAGTCAGGTCATAACCTGCTGTTGTTTTGGGGGCAAGGTCACCTGTCTTGATAACCCTTCCATCAGCCATGACGACAGTGAGAGCTTTGACATAATGTTTTGTCGTGCCATATTTTGCGGCGCGGACGCCGCTAGCGTTTGTAGAAATCATGCCCCCAATTGTGGCGATGGCCGCGCTCCCTGGGTCGGGTGGGAAAAAATGGCTAGGCGCCAACTTTGCATTTAGCGCGTTACAGATGACTCCGGGTTGAACAACTGCGTAACCGTCAGCCTTGTTGATTTCAAGAACCGAGTTCATTCTAGTGAAATCTATTACAACTCCTCCTTTTATGGGGAGCACCGCCCCCGTAACTGAAGAGCCTGTTCCTCTGGCCACCACTGGAAATTTTTCTCGGTGCGCCAGTTTTGCAATCTGGCTAGTTTGTTCAGTATTAGATACAAAAACAACAGCTTGAGGAGTTCCGGCATGGATGGACATGTCTCTCGAATAAGCCAGACAATCGATATGAGAGGTGGTCACATTCTCTGGCCCAACGATTTCGCTTAACTGATCAAAAAGACTCATCTTAGTTCCTCTCCTGACGACAACAGGCTGGTTTTATAATGAAACCGACATGTTGACAAAGTTAAGTTTCTACGCCTAGCGAGAAACATGTTTGGCACATTTTCTTTAATCATAATTAGATGATATCTCATCATTCATTTCAAATCAAATGCTGAAGACGAATTCATCTAAATAGGCGTAGAAAAGGAAAGAGTAAACAATTATAGTAATTTATAAGATTGCTAAATCACTAAACAACTTGGACATGAAATTCAAATTCAGTTTTTGAATATTGTGAAAATCACTAAATGACGTAAGTAATGCTCGTTCACCATAGGGAACAACAGGGCTTTTAAAGAAATTCGCAATTTTGTGTTTCATGTTATAGGTTTTGTAAAGGATGGGTTTGATTTAGAGGCGATTGTTTTTCGCGTGTTTTGTGACGCTTTACATTGATTATTGCGTGTGATATTAGTTTTAGATTAACTTTGCGAACCTATTAAAACTGCGCAAAAGGAGATTAGAAATTGGCGTTCGAGAGTGAGAAAAAGAAATCTATTATTGAGAAATTTCGAATACACTCTTCAGATACTGGTTCTCCCGAGGTTCAAATCGCATTGCTGAGTGAAAGAATTGGGTATCTGACGGAGCACTTCAAGGTCCATAAGAAAGATCATCATTCGCGTAGGGGCCTGTTAAAATTGGTTGGGCAAAGGCGGCGACTGCTTGATTACTTGAAATCGAAGAATGTTAATAGATACAAAAATGTAATTGGTGAGTTAGGAATACGAAAATAACTGGTGTCTTGCCCACAAAACGGTTTTGGACATGCGCCTGTATTTAGTAAATTTCTAGAGAGGATTAAAAAGCGATATGGCGCACAGGATTTCTTGTACTGTGTCAGGCAAGGAAATGACTTTCGAAACGGGCCGCCTAGCAAAACAGGCGTCCGGTTCAGTTCTTGTCCAGACCGGTGAAACAGTTGTTTTAGTTACTACGGTAGCTGAAAAGCAGGGTAGGGAAGGCATAGATTTCTTCCCTCTGACAGTCGATTACCTTGAAATGACTTATGCCGCTGGCAAAATCCCAGGTGGGTTTTTCAAGCGAGAAGGGCGACCGACCGAGAAAGAAATACTTACCTCAAGGTTTATAGATCGGCCTATAAGGCCACTTTTCCCTAGCGGTTTTGCCTCTGAGACTCAGATAATCGCAACGGTTCTATCATCCGATGGAGAACATGAACCGGACATGATGGCGATAAACGGCGCTTCAGCCGCTTTAAACATGTCGGATATTCCCTTTAATGGACCGATAGGCGCGGTTCGAATTGGTAGAGTAGAGGGCGCATTCATAATAAATCCTACGCCGTTAGAGGATTCTTATTCGGATCTTAACCTTATCGTAGTGGGGTCACGCAAAGGAATAGTAATGGTTGAGGGGGGTGCTGATCGCGTTCCCGAACAGGTAGTTGTGGATGCTATTTACAGGGCGTACGAAGAAGTTCTGAATATTGTAGAGGCTCAGGAGAAACTCCGGGAAGTTGCTGGTAAACCGAAACGAGAGGTCACGCCCAAATACCGCGATGACGATCTGTTCAATAAGATGAACACTGAATGGGGTCCCAGGATCGTTCAAGCCCTGGACATTTCCGCAAAACTTGAACGGCGAGAAGCTCTACATCAAATATATTCAGAAGCGCTTCAATCGTTAGGCGAGGAATTCCAGTCACGGCGATCAGAGATCATGTCCTATTTCGAAGAGATAGAACGACATTCTATCCGCACTATGATTTTGGAAAAGAATGTCAGAATAGGTGGACGTGGATTTAAAGATATTCGCAATATCTCCTGTGAGATTGGAGTGCTTCCGCGAACACATGGGAGCGCGTTATTTACTCGTGGAGAAACTCAGGCCCTTGTAGTTGTGACGCTTGGGACTTCTTCAGATGAGCAGAAAATTGAAGCCCTTGAAGGGTCCAGCTATAAATCTTTCATGCTTCATTATAAGTTTCCACCGTTTTCCGTCGGCGAAGTAAAATTCTTGAGAGGTCCTTCCCGCCGGGAAATTGGACACGGCGCTCTTGCTGAACGAGCAATAGCTTATCTACTCCCGAATGACGAAGATTTCCCTTACACAATACGCGTAGTTTCTGAGATTTTGGAATCAAATGGATCTTCTTCGATGGCCACAGTGTGCGGGGCTTCGTTGTCCCTTATGGACGCTGGCGTGCCGGTGTCTCAGCCTGTTGCCGGAATCGCAATGGGCTTGTTTAGAGAGGAAAACCGAACAGCGATCCTATCTGACATTATTGGCGATGAAGATCATCATGGTGACATGGATTTCAAAGTTACAGGTACCCGGCAAGGTGTAACCGCTCTTCAGATGGACATAAAAATAGACGGTATAACTCGTGAGGTGCTAGCGGAAGCTTTATTTCAGGCAAAACAGGGACGGGAGCACATTCTTGATGAGATGAGCAAAGTCATAACTGACCCGCGCAAGGAGATATCTCCTTATGCTCCTCGTATTTACGTGATGTTTATTAATCCTGATAAGATTCGGGATATCATCGGTCCGGGCGGAAAGGTCATCCGGGGCATACAGGAGGAAACCGGTACACGAATTGAAGTCGATGATACCGGTAAAGTTATGATCGCTTCGGTTGATGTTACTGGGGCCGAGGAAGCGAAAAAAGCCATCGAGGGGCTTACTCAACAAGCTGAAATTGGGAAAATCTACGAGGGAACAGTTCGAAAGATCACTGATTTTGGCGCTTTCGTTGAAATTTTTCCCGGGACGGATGGATTGGTTCATATTTCACAATTAGCCAATGAACGCGTCAGAAAGGTTTCTGATGTGGTCAAGGAAGGTGAGACGGTTCCAGTTAAAGTAATTGGTATAGATCCTCAAGGGAAGATTAAACTTTCTCGAAAAGACGCTATCAATAAAGAACAAAATTAAGACCCAACTCAGAAAATAGAGATAAGCCTCGTGAATAATTCAGCAATTAAAATATGCTTACAGGATTCGACTTTTCAAAAAACCGTAATGGACAATGGCGTTAGAATTCTCACCGAAAATCTTTCCTATCTGAAGTCCGTTTCTTTGTGTATTTGGGTTCGAACTGGTTCCAGAGTCGAAGAAAATGACGAAAATGGAATATGCCACTTTCTTGAACATATGATGTTCAAAGGAACAACTAGTAGAGACGCTCTTCAGATTTCTAAAGAAATTGAATGTGTTGGTGGGTCTTTAAACGCCTTTACAGGCAAAGAAGCTACCTCTTACTTTTGCCGTGTGCTTAGTGATGATTTGCATCTTGGTTCAGATGTCCTGACGGATATGTATTTGAACTCCAGTTTCCCAGAATCGGAAATGAAGTGGGAAAAACAAGTGATCTGCCAGGAAATCCACCAACTGGAGGACAGTCCTGAAGACTATGTTAATGAATTGTTTCAAATGCGCTTTTGGCAGGGAGACCATTTTGGTCGTTCCATTTTAGGAACAATAGACGATGTTCTTCATTTTGACAGAGAGAAATTAATTAAATTCAAGGAAGACCATTATGGTCCTCTCGAAACTATCGTATGCGCAGTCGGTAATTTTTGCCATGAAGACCTTGTGGACCTAGTTAAAGACGGGATGGGATCGCTGAAAAACGGGTCTCCTCGAATGCAGCAGCCAAAACCGAAAAACGCGCCTGGCGCCCTGATCCAAGAAAAAGACTTGGAGCAGGTTCATCTATGCGTTGGGGTAGAAGGTCCAAGCGTTAAAGATGATGATCGTAATACCGCCTATATTTTCAATACGCTTTTTGGCGGAGGAATGAGTTCGCGACTTTTTCAGGAAGTTCGAGAAAAAAGAGGGCTAGCGTACAACATATATTCGTTTTATTCTCCTTACTCCGATACTGGCGTGATTGGAATTGGCGCAAGCACAGAACCTGACAGATTTGAAGAATTACTGGACGTCATGGGTCAAGAAACTCTTAGAGTGGCCGACACCATCACGGGTGATGAACTCCGGAATGCAAAGAATCAGCTTCGGGGGACCATTATAATGTCGAATGAATCCGCTGAATCCCGAATAGGGCGCATAATTAAGGCTGAAACTACCTACGGTAGGTACATTTCAGTGGACGAAATAATTGATGACATTGAGAAAGTCACTCTTGAGGAAATTCGGGATTTTGCCTCAAGACTTTTTAGTCCCGCCGCTTTTACAGCGGTTGCTCTAGGGCAGGTTCCCAACTCGATGAACATTCTCAGTTATTTTAATCGGTTGTAGTTAATCATAGATTCTGAGTTAGGGGTTGTTGTGCCGGTAGGGCGAACCGGTTTGAGAGTTAGTTCTTGAAATGAGGGTGGTTTCTGTTTGATTTGAACCATTTTACGGGATGTGTCTATCAGAATTGACAAATTCTTCAGGCTTCCAGCCCCAAGAAGATTAAAACTCCTTTTCGTTTTTCTGTCCATAGTTTGAACCTGAATTGGCCCAAGCCTCATTTGATAGAGAAAAGCTTTTTCTACGGAATAGCGTGTAACTGGTAATGAAGATCCGTCGGCCAGATGAACGAGGCCCTTGCCGATTTCTTTCACGCGCGTTTCATGAGACAACTCTTTGAGTAAAGATTTGTCAATCAAACTGTGTGTCGCCCCTGTGTCGAGCAGAAAACGATGGGGCCTACCATTAAGACTAAACCTTACTTGAACAAATATTTGCCCGTCTTCGTTAATTCTTGTTACGACACAATTTTCGTCAACTTTGTGAAAATTTATTTCATTTAGAACAGAACTTGCCAGTCTCAGACTCTGAGGGTCAGGCCCCATAGTCATTACCGCTTCGCTATCCCTTCTAGCCTGTTCCACCCGATCTGTCCGAAGGTTGGCTAGGGCCCGAGCGGCATAGTTGAAGCTGGATTTCGGATCCAATTCAATAGCTCGATTGAAATCCAAGATTGCCTTTCCAAACGACCCCATATTTAGAAAAGTTATTCCGCGGTTGGCCAGAGTGACCGATTTAAGTGAGTCATTATTATGGGGTATTTTTATTGCGGAGGTGAAATCTCCCAAGGCTTGTGACGCCTTTGCTTCTTTAAGATATAGTAAAGCTCTCAGATTCAAACCTGAAGCTAGCGTTTCCCCTGACAAGCCTCCGGAGTCAAGGACTTTCTTGAGGTCCTTCCAGGCGTCCATTGTATCACCTTTTTCGTAATATGCCTGGGCCCTAGCTAGCAAAGCAGTGCGCGTGAATTCATTGTTAAGCGCGAGGGATCCCAACGCCTGTGAAATAGATTGGATTGTCGCTTGATAATTTCCTGATTTTAGAAGATTTTTGGTGTCTTGAAAAATCTATTCGGAATGGTCAAGGGGAAATACGTTGACCGGAAACACCACTATCAGCGCAAAACTTGTTAAACCTAACAGATAAGCCCTAAAATTTAGAATAAGCAACAATCACACCCCTAACGCTTGAGATATTAATAATTGCCAGTATAAGGCGCCAATACGAATAATATAGGTTAATTGTAAATACTATTCATAATAGTTTCAAGTATTTTATAAAAGCACTTGTAATTAAACTAGAATATCAAACGACAGTCAAGTAACGATTAAAATTGAACGATTAAAGTCAACCCCAACGACAGCGCTCACAAGAGACACGTTACGGGTTGAGTATCAACAGCGAACTATGTCCTACGAGGCATGCTTTTGAACCATTCGAGAATCTCCTGCAACTCAGCCAATTCCCTACCGGAAAACTTCCGAACTAAAGACAAAACTTGCTGTGAAAGCCAGAACCGTTCTTCTCTGGGCGATTTTCGAGCTACACAGAGGAAATCTTGCAATAATTTGTCGATGACCTGGACTTGGTCAATTATAGAATCCGCCACAACAGAATCCAGTTTTCTTTGACGAGCCTCTACGATTGTTACAACTTTGGCGGCTTGGTTAACTTCACCATCCGTGGACAACGCTTCATTTTTTAGAATTACAGAAGCTGTCTCCCCTGAAAGCTTGAAAGCCCTTTTTAGTTCAGATGGTTCGAATGGTGGATAGATGTCTTTGAGTCGAGTGCCGGTCCTCACATCAAAAAGATCAAAATAAAACTCTGGTTGGCAATGCGTAGCCTCTTCACACATTTTCACTAAAACGGTAGCGTCCCGAATCAAATAGTAACTGTATTGTTTGGATGCGTCCATGATAAATATTATAATACCTTTTTTAAATTTGCCAGGGTGGTTCGACCGGAAAATCGCACATGAAGCTCAAGCGCCTAGAAATAATCGGTTTCAAGAGTTTTCCAGAGAAAACCACCATAGATTTCTGTGATGGTATCACCTCAGTTGTAGGCCCAAACGGTTCAGGCAAAAGCAATATAATGGAGGCCATCCGATGGGTTATGGGGGAGCAGCGAACCAGGACGTTGCGCTGCAAAAAGATGGAAGACTTGATCTTTAATGGTTCTGATTCCCTTAAACCTGTAGGGATGGCGGAAATCAGACTTACTCTGGGTAACGACGGAAAATCTTTTCCACCACCAATGTCGGACTATGACGAGATTATGGTAACACGGCGTGTTTACCGTGATGGAAATTCACAATACGAATTTAACGGTGTTTCTTGCAGATTGACAGACATTGTCGAATTCTTTCTCGACACAGGCATAGGCCGGAATTCTTACGCAATTATAGAACAGGGACGAGTGGAACAGATAATAGCGGCAAGGCCTGAAGAAAGAAGAATTTTCTTGGAAGAGGCGGCGAGCATAAACAGATACAAATTGCGGCGTGAATCTACAATAAAGAAACTGGAGCAAACCAACCAAAACCTTCAACGTATCAAAGATGTCATATCTGAAGTAAAAAAACAAAGTCAGTCGCTAAAAAAGCAGGCTGTAAAAGCTGAACGGTTTCGAGAACTCAAGAATCGACTCAGAACATTAGAAATCAGTCTTGAAGCTTTCAAATGCCGAAGCCTATCCGAGAAATTGGATCAACTAAAAGTCGATGAAAGAAAACTTGTCGATGAATTGACGCAGAACGAAACAAACCTTGGGAAACTGACTGCGGAACTCGAATCCGTTCGTCTTCAAACTTCTGACATTCAGACGTCCTTTAGAGCGTTGTCCGAGAAATTGCGTTCTGCTGAGGTAGAACGCAACACCTATGAATCCAACCTAAAGAATTGCCTATCTCGAGAAAATGAACTTCGGGAAAGACGCCGAAGAATCGAGTCTGATCTGGATTCAGGGATTCGCAACAAATCCAGGGCGGAAAGCAAGATGGAAGAAGATGAATTGAAGCACTCTGAATTCATTTCCAGTCAGACAAATTTAACTCAGGAATTAAAATCTTCCCAACGAATGACAGTCAGCCTGGAAAAAGAGGCCAAAGAAAAAAACAGGCGACTGGAACAGTTCAAGGAGCATCTGTTCGAAACTCTTCAAAAACTCTCTCAATACAAGAATCGAGCAGAACAAAATATAAGGCGACAAACGGAAATTAAGGCGCGTTTAAAAAAGGATGAGGCTGATTTACTGTCTCAGTCAGAATTATTAGACAAGTCATCGCAACAAATGGACCGTATTCAACAGAGAAATTTGGAGGTCCAACAATCCTTGAACTTGGTTGAGTCCGAGATTGGAACGGATCAAGAAAAACGGTCAGAGCTTGTTTCTGAAATAAAATCTTTAAGAGAAAACTTTAGGTTGCTTGAAAAAGAGTTCCTTTCAATGAAGGCTCGATTAGAATTTCTAAATGATCAGAATCGTAATTACTCTTCTTACAGTTCAGGAACACAATCTGTAATGAAGACCTTTTCTTCTGTATCAGTGACGGAAGTCCTAAAACCTCTTGCTGAACTTGTTCAATGTCCTGCGGAATATCACCTGGCACTAGCTTCCGTCCTCGATAGTCGATTAGGCGCTATAGTCGTTAAAGACTTTTCCCATGCCCTTGAACTGGCTGAAAAGATAAAAGAGCGACAGATCTCTCGAGTTGATCTATTTGCGCTGGATTCGTTTTCATCCGATAATTGCGACCAAGCATTGATGGAAAATCAACATATTGAAAGATTGTCGGATGTTGTGACGGCGAGTCCTGGTTTCAAGGACCTGGTAAATGAACTTCTCAAAGATTTCTATGTTGTTGAAACCCTGGCGTTAGCAAAAGAATGGCTTCCCGGCTTAGGGTCAAAAATTAAGATCGTGACGCTGAACGGAGAAATCATTGTACCTGAGAAACTAGTGTCGGTAGGGTCGCTTGAAATGATGGAAAAGGATGTTTTATCCAAAAAGTTGGAAGCCGAGTCGTTGTTTGTCCAAACGTCAGAGGCCGAAGAACAAATTCAGAAGATATACTCCACTATTGATACTAAGGAATCTATACTTCAGGAACTATCAGGCAAAATCGAAAGGAACACCCTGCTTAGGTCAGAACTAAAAATCGAACAGGCCAAGTTGTTAAAGGATATAGAAAGACTAAATTCAGAAAACAATAGGCTCCGGAGTGGAATCAGATCAATTGATCTGGATAAAAAAAGGATATTGGAGGACCTGAATCAACTCAGCGAGGAAAATAATGAGATTGAAATCAACTCTAAATCTTTGGAGGAGAAAAAGCTTTCGTTAATTCAGGAAAAGGAAGCGTTCGAAAAACACACCAAGGAAGCCAGGTTATCTCTGGACAAAGAGACAAAACGAATGAATGAACTTAGAATTAGTCTAGTTCAAATAGAAGAACGAAAGAAATCTCTGGAAAAAGACCTAAATTCCACGAAGAATTTTATAAAGAACTGTGAACGCCAAATCAGAAGCTTTAAACAAGAAGTCGAATATTTGACTCAACAAGCCCAATATTTTGCCCAAGACAAAATCAAAACCCTGAATCATAAAAAGCAGTTGGCGATCTTGTATGACAAACTTAGTGTTGAACAAGCCAAAGCGCAGGAATCATATGATTCATTAAAGCTGGTGGCCGTAAAGTTGTCTGATGAAGACCAGTCTCTAAATAAATCTGTTGGGCATTTAAGGGAACGAATCCATGAGAACGAAGTTGAAATGGTGCGATTGGAAGAAGCGCTTCGTAACTCGGTAGAAAAAATTGTTGAAAGGCACAACGTAGACCCTCGATTTGTAAAAAGTCCTCTAGCCCAATCAGATGAAGCGGAGGTGGTTAAAATTAGATCAAAAATTGAATCTATGGGGGAAGTGAATCTGGCCGCAATCAGCGAAAGCCAACAAGTCGAAGAAAGATTTGGTTTTCTTCTGGAACAAGAGAAGGATCTAGTTGCTGCGGTGAGATCATTATTTGCGACTATAGAAAAAATTGATAGGACTACAACGCAACGTTTTCACGCTACATTTCAGGAGGTAAACGCTAAATTTAGAGAGATTTTCTCTTCTCTTTTCAACGGAGGGGAAGCATGGTTGGAACTTATAGGATCAGGAGATCCCGCAGATCATGGTGTCAATATAATGGTAAAACCTCCTGGGAAAAGACTGCAAAATGTTGATTTGTTATCTGGAGGCGAAAAGGCGTTGACGGCTATCGCTTTCATTTTTGCGATATTTCTGTACAAGCCATCAGCCTTTTGTCTTTTGGACGAGGTAGACGCTCCTCTGGATGATTCAAACGTTGATCGTTTTAATCAGATGCTGAGAGACCTTTCTAGGAATACCCAGTTCGTTGTAATAACCCACAACAAAAAAAGTATGGAGGGTTCTGACTGTTTGTTTGGAGTAACCTCCGGGGAAGCGGGGGCATCCACTTTAGTTTCTGTGAAATTATCTGACTAATTGATTGGTATCAAGGCATTGCTGTTGGTAATTCAACCTGACCTCTTTGCTCAACCCACAAATAATCTTGACAAAATTCAATTTAAAATATATTAGTTACGTAGAATATATAAAGTAAATACTTATTATATTGACGCTTTGGACTGTATATAATGAAGAAAATTATTATAATAGCTAATATCACCATTCTCTGTTTCTTAATGGCAGTCACGGTGTACGCTTGGGAAGTGCCGAGTTATCTTAGGGCGAATGGTGGAGTCAGGATGTGGTTTACGAACATTGAGGGGGATTTGATTCAACTGGACAGAACCAAGATTGGCCTTGGCGAAAACATGGGACTCAAAAAAGAGAAATTGGTCTGGGAATTTTTTGCTTCCATGAGATTTGACAATGCGCATGTCTTCAGGCTGAGGGCGGAACCCAGCACTGTATATGATCAGTCTTCGAACGATTCATATCTTCAGATTAAGGACTGGAGATTGGGGTACGATCTGGATTTTTACATGACTCCTCAAATGTTGTTTGGGGCTAACGTGGATTTGGTATTCGCGGGATATGACACCAAAGTCAGTAACGTCATGGTCGGGGGTTCGGTCTACAATTACAGAACTGAAGCAAATAAGGTTTTTCCGACACTGGGTGTCCATGGAACGTTCTATCCGATTGTTCAGGGCATAGCCCTTAGGCCCAATATTGCAGGCAGGGTCAACTGGTGGAACAATGGCGATTTTGAAACGTGGGAGTGGGAAGCTCTCACAGGAGTAGACATTCCTATAAACTCTTACTGGACATGGAACGTAAGCACAGGTTACCGCTATGACCACATAAAGTTTAAACGCGAAATAGATACGTTGGATATCAATCGTGGTGGTTTTTTCCTGGAGGCCTCCCTACTATTTTAAATTGTTAAATTTAAAGCTGAAGTAACTCCTACCCTTTTTTCCAGTTTCTCGATTAATTCGGCCATGATTTCTGAGGCGGTTCCGACTAAAAGTATATCACTCACCTGTTTGTGAAGGGCTGAGGGTTCGCGATTGATTTCAATTACAATAGCCGGCGGTGTCTTAACTTTGACGGCGATAGGGATTTGCGCTGCTGGAAAAACTTGCAAGGACGTTCCGATCACTAACAATGTATCACATTTCTGGGATTGAATTTGCGAAATCATGAGCGCCCTAGCAGGGATCGCTTCACCAAAAAAAATTGCGTCGGGTTTAAGAATTCCTCCACATTTTAGGCAACGGGGAGTATCTTCCTGGCCTGACATAAGCCGCTCCTCGACGTCGTTGATAGGTTCCAGTGTTTTACATTTCATACATATAGCACGTAAAAAATTTCCGTGAAACTCAACTACTTCCACAGACCCTGCTCTTTGATGAAGATTGTCAACATTTTGAGTGATCAAACACTTAAGTATGTCAAGGCGCTCCAACTTGGCTAGCGCAAAATGCGCCAAATTGGGCTCCGCGGAGGCTAGATCGAATTCACCCGATTGTTTCAAGCTCAGGTTCAAACGCCAAAATCGTCCGGGATTTTGCAAGAAGCGGTCGATCGAGAATTCACCAGGATCAACTTTTGACCAAAGTCCCCCGGGGCTCCTAAAATCAGGTATACCCGATTCGGTGCTTATTCCGGCTCCGGTCAACGCCACCGCGTTTTTGGCTTTTACCAATATTTCAACTACTTTGTCGATTTGCTCTTGCATAAACAATGTTCCTTAATAACAAAAAGCGTAATTGTGCAAATATATAGCATGCCCAGACTCCTTTCGGAACCTTATTGCTCCAACTAAAACCTGATGAAAAATTCAAATTGACACAAAATAGTTGCCAAATTATTTCAATTAATACAACATATCTTTCTTTAATAATTGTCGTCAGTAAAGCATTATCTTCAGATGGTATTTGCGATGGAAGAGGATTTACAATACGTAAGAGCAACACTAGGAGGCGATTTCGACGCTTTCGAGCGCCTTGTCGACAAGTACCAGGGAAAAATATTCAGACATTTACGAAAGATGGTAAGCGATTCTTCTCTGGCTGAGGATCTTCTTCAAGACACTTTTCTGAACGCATACCGCGGCTTGAATGGTTTTAGCGGGGCCTCATCCTTTTCGACCTGGCTTTTCCGGATAGCGACAAACGTGGCGCTCATGTACCTCAGAAGAGATCGTCCTGAGACGGTGGAATACGATGACAAAATCATGAGCGAGCTGGCGGACGTATTGACGCCGTCTCCGGAATTTGTCAGTACACCTCTCGAAGTACTCCTTTCCCAGGAGGGTAAGGTTAAAATCGAACAGGCGATAGATAAACTGCCGGTGCTTTACAGATCCGTTGTCATTCTTAGAGATGTTGAAGGGTTCTCCCTTGAAGAAGTCGCAAACATCGTGGGCGCTTCCATTCCGGCTGTAAAATCCAGACTACATAGAGCTAGACATATTGTGCGGGAGACTCTAACGTCTTATTATATAGAAAAGGGCTCATCCCGGAATTTGTAAAGACATGCAAGGTAAGGCCCATGAAAAAGTGCAAAGATTTTTGTGATAAGCTTTCTGATTACTTGGACAAAGAACTGGGGGAAAATGAATGTGTTTTGATCGAGGAGCATCTTGACAGTTGCGCCCCTTGTTCACTGATTTTTGAAGGTTTGAAAATCGCTGTCCTTGTGTGTTCGGAAGGTATTTCGGATGAAATGCCTGATGAGGTTAGTGCAAGGTTGAAAGAATTTTTGCGAAATAATTGTAGGGCTGATTGAAATAATATCCTGAGAGGAGTTAACAGATGGCAGAAAGTGGCGCTTTGTTACATGTAACGGATGCAGATTTTGACCAGCAGATACTGAAGTCAGAAGTTCCCGCGTTGGTTGATTTCTGGGCCGCGTGGTGCGGACCGTGCAGGACTGTTGGTCCGGTCGTGGAAGAACTAGCTGGAGAATACAAGGACAAGGTCAAAGTCGCGAAATTAAATGTTGATGACAACAAACAAACACCATCCAAATACGGAGTTAAAGGGATTCCTACATTAATACTCTTCAAAAATGGTCAGGTCGTGGATCAAATAGTTGGGGCTGTCCCAAAGAATAAAATCAAGGATATGCTTGACAAGGTAAGCTAAATGCAAGCGGATCTAGTCATTTTAGGCGGTGGCCCGGCGGGCCTGACTGCCGGTTTGTATGCGTCACGGGCTAGGATAAATGTGGTTCTTTTAGAAAAGGGTATGCCAGGCGGACAAATGGCTGCCACGGAGCTTGTTGATAATTATCCTGGTCAACCTGACCCCATTTTAGGTTTTGAGCTAGCCCAAAGGATGGAAGCCCAAGCCCGCAAGTTTGGTCTTGAGATTCAAACTTCCGATATAACCTCAATCTCTAAAACCGATTCCGGCTTTGCTCTTTACAATGAGGCGGGGATCGCTCACTCCTGCAATGCTCTAATATTGGCTACGGGGGCCAACCCCATAAAACTTGGTATCCCAGGTGAACTAGAATTTGCGGGTCGCGGAGTTAGCTATTGCGCTGTCTGCGACGGTCCATTTTTTAGAGATGTTGAAGTGGCCGTGATCGGTGGTGGGGATTCTGCGGTAGAAGAAGCGGTATATCTTACCAGATTCGCTTCGAAAGTTCATCTTATCCACAGAAGAGACCAATTGCGGGCGGTCAAGGAAATCCAGGAGAAAGCTTTTGCTGAAACCAAGATGACTATCCACTGGAACAGTGTTCCAGAAGCGATAATCGGTGAATCCGATATCAAGACCCTACGCATTCGTTCAAAACTGAATGGTTCCGTATCTGAACTCCCAGTGGGAGGGGTTTTCTTTTATGTGGGTATAAAACCTGCCGATGAGACCTTTCGGGGTATAGTCAAGTCAGATGATAGAGGCTTCGTCGTGACGGATGAAAATATGGCAACCTCAGCACTTGGAATCTTTGCCGCTGGAGATGTGCGAGTCAAAGTCCTTAGACAGATATCAACGGCCGTCGGTGACGGAGCAATAGCGGCGTATAGCGCTCAACATTACCTGGAAAGTCTTTGAAAAAGCTGTAAGTGTCGCTGGTTTCAGTTCGATGGCTTTTGATGATTAAGCATCTCGGGATTTTTAATCGGAATAGGGCCGTTGAACCAGAAAGGGTCCGGATCAAGACAATCGTCGGGTCCAAAAGGAGTGTCCGGCATTCTGAGTGGAGGCAGGCGTCTACAAACCGGTTCGGGGTTCCAGAATGTGGCGGTTTGTATCAGTCCTTGATTTATCTGTCGCAGCATGGATCTCAGGCCCACGATGGATCCTGCCACGTATCCTGCCACAGCTCCGGAAATATAGCCGGGCAGTCCTCCGCTGTATGATCCTTCGTAAGCGGCTTCTACCGCGGAATTGGTCATGCCTGCGTAGAGTTCATATGGAGCGAACAGAATATTTGTAATCCCCCGACCCAGTTTCCAAGCCGAACACTCCAGTCGTGAAACGGGTTTCTGGTTACATTCCGACCCGTTGGAAACATCTACAACACCGTATGCTGCGATGATCAACGCCACCACTAGAAACTCTAAAGTTCTCAAATTCCCCCCACTTTCTACTGACTTGCAGTTCCGGCTGATTCTCGGTTAAACGGCTCAAGCTCATTAAAAGAGCTTTTGAGATAGGAAATATCCTATGGACACTAATTATATCAAAACCGACGTCATTATTGCAAATAAATAAAGTTGTTTAATGTCAGTTAATTATAGTAGTTTATTAAATTATCTATAATGTTTCAGGCCTTGCTTGCTTTAATCAATTAGTGTATCATTGAAATGACCAAATATATTCATACATGGTTCAGCCTATGAATTTGTGGCGCGAGGTTGTCATGAAAAAATGGCTTTTGATTATTGTTGCGACTTTTTTGATCGCAAGTTGTTCATTCGAGCGCGCCGTGAAATGGATTCAAGACATGGATTGGGAACGGGATGACCAGACAATAAGAATCGTAAACATCTTTATTAAATAAGATAAACCAACGTCCCAACGTCATTTGGTAAAGTTGATTATGGAAATAGATTTGTAAAAGAGGAGGCTTTATGCGAGGGTCTTTAGATGCCTCTCATATACACGAGGTCGATTTTGACAAAGGTGGCGGTTTAGTCCCGGCAATTGCTCAAGACACAAAAACCGGCAAGGTATTAATGATGGCCTACATGAACCGAGAAGCCCTAGATGTGACTCTGAGGGAGGGAAGAGCCTGTTATTGGAGCAGGTCCCGTAAAGAATTGTGGCGAAAAGGCGCTACTTCAGGAGATATCCAGATCGTCAGGGAAGTTCTTGTGGATTGCGATATGGACACCATACTATTAATGGTAGACCAACAGGGTGAAGGCGCATGCCACACCAAAAGATGGAGCTGTTTTTTCAGGCGAATCAATAAGGAAGGAGAAATCAGGGAAATTGAGTCGTAGAGACCCACTTAAATTTGTCATTCCGAAAGGAAGTTTGGAACAAGCCACAATTGATCTATTCCGACGCGCAGGATGGAATATATCGGTGTCACCAAGAAGTTATTTTCCGTCTGTAGACGATGATGAAATCTTTATGGCCCGTTTGAGAGCCCAGGAAATATCCCGTTACATAGAATCTGCAACGTTTGATGCCGGCTTGACTGGTAAGGACTGGATACTCGAGAATGAATCCAACGTGAAAGTTATTGACGATCTGGTTTATTCTAAAGTTTCTCAAAATCCTGCCAGGTGGGTCTTGGCGGTTGACGCCGGTTCTGGCTACAAGGTCCCCGAGGACCTTGAGGGGAAAAGAATAGCTACTGAACTGGTCGGTGTGACCAAGAAATTTTTCTCTGAGAGAGGAATAAAAGTTGATGTTGAATTTTCATGGGGAAGCACGGAAGCCAAAGTCAAAGAAGGGGTCGTAGACGCCATTGTTGATGTGACTGAAACTGGAAGCACCTTGAGGGCTAATGGCTTAAAGATAATATATAATATTCTTACTACCAACACACAGCTAATAGCTAATAACCAATCTTACGAGGACCCGTTCAAACGGGAAAAGATAGAACAGATTCATCTAATGCTACAATCTGCGCTGGAAGCTCGTAAAATGGTTGGTTTGAAAATGAATGTTCCTGAGCAGAATCTGGACACAGTGGTTGGCTTGCTTCCGTCGTTGAATGCTCCAACTGTAGCTGGATTGTACAAATCAGAATGGTTTTCTGTTGAATCCGTAGTTTCAGAAGAAGTCGTAAGGACATTAATACCGAAACTTCTCAAGTCTGGAGCAAGAGGTATAATCGAATATTCTATAAATAAGGTTCTGTAAGGCCTAGTAAGGCCAGATCTGTAAGGTCTTTTGCGAGCATCTCAATTGCGGTTGAGTTTTTTCGCGATCTGATCCAGAACAATTAAAGAATCTAAAGCTCTTCGACCATTTGTGGTCGGGGAGCTATTATTTTCTATGGAGCGCAGAAAGTCCTCTATTTCAGATCTTAACGGTTCCCGATGAGGCTCACGGATTTCCTCTATGGCAATATCCTCCATCAGACAGATCCCATCTTTATCAACGTTGATATCTCCGGCAGAATGAATTGTTAAAGTCCGCGTAAGCGTGTCGGCATTGTAAAACCGGGTCCTGGTCGCAACATTTATTTCCCTGACCTTCCTGGGAGAGCATTTCGATGTCCAGAAGGTGGCTACTATGCCGTTAAGGAACTGCAATAGCGTGTGAGTGTCATCCACAAGGTTGGAATAAACCTTTTCTCCTACAGCGCAAATTCGAGAAATATCCGACGACGCTATTTCCAGGGCAATGTCTATATCATGGATCAGCAG
>JACWAG010000385.1 GCA_014874425.1 Syntrophaceae bacterium
AATCAATTGGGTGACCGACGCCTGAGCAGCTATTGCGCCGGCTTCGGAGGGTGTCATATGTCCGTCTACTTTCATGGCGTCGGGCATGGAACATTCGCAGACCAGCGTATGAGCGCATTGAGCCAACCGGACCAGATTTTCGGAAACGTCGGTATCGCCTGAGATTGTCAATGCCGTTTCTCCGGTTTCAATCCGATAAGACACAGAAGGAAAGGAATGAGCGGCGGGAGAGGATTTGATTCGAACGCCTTCAATTTCAACTGAATCAGGACATGTGGCCGATACTTCGCGCATAATCAACCGGTCTTGACTGGGAACTATCCATTTACCGAATAGTTCGACCAGCCTTGCGTAAAATTGTTCCAGCCCGATTGGTCCTATTACATGAAAGGGAGCAGTCCTCATAGGACCGTACGCGTAGTTTGAAGCGAAGAGAAATGAAATAAAATCCGTAACATGGTCCGGATGAAAATGGGTCAACGCTATGACATCGATTTCGCGGTAGTCTATCCCGGCTTCACACATGCGTCTTAACGTGCCTGCCCCCATATCCACGATTATCTTGAGATTAGACGTTTGAATGAACAGGCCGGAAGAGTTTCTATGAAGGGATGGTGTCGCTGTCCCACTCCCAAGAATAGTTAATTTCATTATCAGGCCTCACTTCGATTCTCAAAAAACGATAGGCATTGAAAGCTCATGCTTTATGTAGGCATGGCACTGAACTTGCTTCTTTCTAAATCTGTTCCATCAAAATTTTTCCTGTTGTAATTCCATGAAAAGCTCCGGGTTCCCATGTCCCCTCTTTTAACGCTGCCCCCGGGGCTTTATTTTCTTAATATTAAGACCACTCCATGATGGATTCCGTTCAATCGGAATTATCTTATTACAGGAGAAAGTTCAACTTGTGTGGTATAACAGAAAACTATGGAATGATTTCCATAGAAGTTGTTCCATATTATGATGATTTTGATGGAGTGGTTTTAATTTGTCATCTACAAAAGCAAATGGCCATGGAGATCGGAAGCTATTTTACATTCCCATAGTCCATACGGAAGCGGACATGGGCGCTTTGAGCGAAGCCATAAAAATGGCGTATATCAAAAAGATGGGCTTGCAAGCATGGAAAAGAAAAAGAGATCTCATAGAGCGTTTTTGGAAAGAGCTTGAGATCGCTGTCGATAATTTAAATCTCCCATATCCCGAAACAAAGATCTATCAAGACGGATTACCGTTATCTGACAGAGGAAACGATCTGGAGATTGTAAACAAACTGGCTTCTGCAGGAAGCCGTAATCATGAACTTCTCAAGAAGTTGGTTGAGAAGGGAGCTACGTTGATCGGAACCGAATCTCCCAACCTCCTGTTGGAGGAATACAATCTCGCCACTAAAACTTTCAATGGGTCCGAGCCATCAGACGGGGATGAAGCGCAGAAGCTGAAGGCAGAGGAGATTTTGAAAAGGAGAGATGAATTCATAGCTAAAAGGATCAACGAGACCCTGAAACCTGGAGAAATAGGGATTTTGTTTATAGGGTCGCTTCACAATGTGATTCCTTTACTTGACCCTGATATCGAGACACTTGCTCCTAACAACCCTTTGGTCAAGGGATGAAGGAACACTAGTTTTAGGAATCGGAAAACCGCTTATTGGAGAATGTGCAAATGGGAGCGACAGGCGCCAGGGTCCTAATCGTCGATGATGAAAAGGATTTCTGCGACATCTTGTTCCGAGTTGTAAAAAAGGCGGGGTTTACGGCGCTTGTCGCCCACGATGGCGAGATGGCGCTCGAAATGGTTCGGCTTGGCCTGCCGGACATTGTGCTTTTGGATGTGCGAATGCCGGGAATGGACGGGATCGAAGTCTTGAGAAGGGTCAAGAAATTAAATCCCCCGTTGCCAGTGATAATGATCACGGCATATTCAGGGGTTCATGACGCCGTTGAAGCCACAAAGGAGGGCGCTTATGACTATTTGCCCAAGCCATTGGACAACAACGCCCTTTTGCAGAAGATCAGAACAGCAATTTTCGAGAGACGGGTTTCAACCAAGAAGAGCGAGCCAAGTGGGGAACCTAACGATAAACCCGATTTGACCACAATGCAACTCAAAACGCTTATGGGGCCGAGCGCCATTGTTGATCAACTAATTTCAGATTTAATTCTGGTGGCGAGTTCAAATTTTTCGGTTGTGATTCAGGGAGAAACTGGGTCAGGAAAAGAATTGGTAGCCCAGGCTATACATGGGTTCAGCGCAAGATCTGACAAACTTATGGTCCCAGTGGATTGTGGGGCCATTCCTGAAACGCTTTTTGAATCAGAGGTTTTTGGTCATGAGAAAGGATCTTTCACTGGCGCTATCGCCAACAGGGCCGGAAAATTTGAGATGGCCCACGGAGGGACCCTATTCCTGGATGAAATATCCAATATGCCTTTGAGTTGCCAGGCAAAACTCCTGCGAGCGATTCAGGAGAAGACTTTCTTTCGAGTAGGGGGGAGACATCCGATAACCACGGATGTTCGCCTAATAATAGCCACCAATAGGGACCTGAATACAGAAGTGGCCCTGGGACGTTTCAGCCGGGACCTGTTTTACAGGCTTAGCGAGTTCACGATTGTCATCCCGCCCATTAGGGTCAGGAAGGAAGATATTGTTTATCTGGCGGACCGATTCAGGATGGCTACGAACGAGGAATTGAACAAAAACGTCCTGGGCTTTTCGAATTCAGCTCTGGATCTCATAAAGAGCTATTCATGGCCCGGCAATGTCCGGCAGTTGAAAGCGGCTATAAGACGAGCGGTCCTGCAATCCGCCGAATGGGTAAGTCCGGAGAGTCTTGTTTTGGATGCAGAACAGGCGACGCCAGCCGAGTCTGATTCAGGCGTCTGTGTCGAAGGTGACGCCTGGGATGGGCTATCACTTAAGGAAATTGTGCAGAAAACCACGGCGGATGTCGAGAGTAGAATTTTAGCCAAGGTTTTACGAAAAACCGGAGGCAATAAGGCGAAAGCGGCGCGTTTGTTGCAAATCGATTACAAAACAATCCACTCAAAGATCAAGCAATACGGCATAAAGCTGTATTCGGAGGAAGAATGATGGCAAAAAAGACGCGAGACATAGCGCAAGATGATGTAGTCGGGTCCAACGTAGGAGGTATACTCGGCGGTCTGTCAGACCTCGTCCAGAAACTTGCGGACCTAGCCGAGAAGGGCAAGGAACTTAAGGCAAGTGGTGAATTTCCAGGCTCTGCGGGTGACAAAGAAATGAAGGCTGTCTATGGTTTCAATGTTAAGTTTGGACTGGACAAAAAGGGATCTGACCAGATCAAGGTTGAGCCGTTTGGAAATGTTACCAAGGACAAAGAGTCCGGACGCACTGTGGTGCATGAAGTACGAGAGCCTCTTGTGGATGTTTTCGAAGAAGATGATCACGTCCTGGTTATAGCTGAAACGCCTGGGATAGGACCTAAAGACGTCAAAATTGATTTGAAGGATGATGTGTTGACGATCTCAGCCTCAAAGGGCGATAAAAAATACCATAAAGAAATCTTATTGCCAAGGATTTGCGATAAGGACAAAATGACGATCTCCTGCAACAATGGCATGCTTGAAATTAAATTTCTCAGCTAGACCTGGAGGCTGAAAATGGGAAAAAATATCGATGAGCCTATGAAATTAAAAGTCGTTGAAGCCTTGAGCAAGGACATGGGGCGAGCCTACGCCAGGATGGACCCCGAAGACATGGCAAAGCTAGGGGCAAATGTTGGCGATATTATCGAAATCGTCGGCAAGAGGCGCACAGTTTGTAAGGCCATGCCCGCTTACAAGGACTTGAGGGGTCAGGCGCGGGTCCAGCTTGATGGTATTTCCCGCCAGAACGCTAGAGCTGGTCTGGACGAAAATGTCTCAGTCCAAAAGATTCTCGCCAAACCCGCAGATCGAGTGGTCCTTTCGCCTGTGAATGTGAAGCCTTCAGAACGGGACTTGGAGTACATTGGGAGCTTGCTGGACGGACTGCCTGTAATGGAAGGCGACATGGTTAAGGCCACCCTTTTTGGGAGCCGTTCCGCTGATTTCACTGTCGAGAGTGTTTCTCCTAAAGAACCTGTACTGATTAATCCAACGACTCAACTCGTAGTGGGAAAATCCGGGGAGGCCAAAGCGGGGCGCACCATCTCCTATGAGGACATTGGAGGGCTAAAACCCCAACTTCACCGAATTAGGGAGATGATTGAACTGCCGTTGCGTTATCCGGAGGTTTTCGAGAGACTTGGCATCGACGCTCCGAAAGGCGTTTTGTTACATGGACCCCCGGGTTGTGGCAAGACCCTAATAGCGCGCAGCATCGCGAATGAGACTGACGCCAAGTTTTTTACGGTCAGTGGTCCTGAAATTATTCACAAGTTTTATGGGGAGAGCGAGGCCCATCTTCGAAAAATATTCGCTGACGCTGCGGCTCAAGGTCCCAGCATAGTTTTTCTCGATGAAATAGACGCTATAGCCCCACAGCGGGAAAAGGTAGTCGGAGATGTAGAAAAACGCGTGGTCGCCCAGTTGCTTGCGCTCATGGACGGATTGAACAAGCGGCAAAATCTTATCGTAATCGCGGCCACCAACATACCAAACGCCCTTGACCCTGCATTGCGCCGACCGGGTAGGTTCGACAGAGAAATCGCGATCCCTATCCCGGATAAATATGGCAGGCAGGAGATCCTTGAAATTCACAGCAGAGGTATGCCGCTAGCCGGTGATGTTGATATGTCTCACCTGGCTGAAATCACGCATGGGTTCGTGGGAGCGGACCTGGAGGCCCTGTGCAGGGAAGCCGCCATGATATGTCTGCGGCGCCTGATGCCGGACATTGATTTTGGTATGGCGGGAATTCCCTACGAGAGACTTGCAAGGCTGGAAGTCCTTATGGACGACTTCAAGACAGCGCTAAAGGAAGTTGAGCCATCTGCAATTCGAGAGGTTTTTGTTGAAGTCCCTGATGTAAAATGGGAGGATGTTGGTGGCCATTCCAACCTTAAGGAAAGGCTTATAGAAGCTGTAGAGTGGCCATTAAAATATCCCGAAATTTTTACTCAGGCTGGAGTAAAGCCTCCCAAGGGGATCTTGCTGTCGGGCCCGCCGGGTTGCGGAAAAACGCTCGTAGCCAAGGCCATAGCCAACGAGAGTCGGGTGAACTTCATATCGGTAAAGGGGCCAGCCCTGATTTCCAAATATGTTGGTGAATCAGAAAAAGGGGTTCGCGAAGTTTTTAAGAAAGCCAGGCAAGCCTCACCGTGCATCATTTTCTTTGACGAAATTGACGCGTTGGTACCAGCGCGCGGTGGAACGGCCTCCGATTCCCATGTTTCCGAAAGAGTGTTAAGCCAGTTCTTGGCGGAAATGGATGGTATAGAGGAGCTTAAAGGGGTGTTGATCCTGGCCGCGACAAACCGAGCGGACATGCTCGATCCAGCGGTCCTAAGGACTGGCCGGTTTGATGAACATTTCGAGATTCTAGCGCCTGATCAAAAAGATCGCGAAGAAATTTTCGCTGTTCATCTTAAGAATAAGCCTCTTGTAAAGCAGGTCGATATTAAAATCCTGGCTTCAAAAACCGAGGGATTTGCAGGGGCAGACATCGCCGGAGTGTGCAACCAGGCGGCCTTAAAGGCTGTAAGACGGGCTGTTCAGAAAATCAGAAAAAATCCCGAGAAGTCTGTCAAAGCCGAATTGACGGAAGAAGACCTTAATGAAGCGATTGACGAAGCCGCCGCTTAGTAAACTGAATCATATAGTCTTATACCGTTTCACTTAACTGAAAACGACACGGGATTGGGGTTTCCTGAACGAAGACTGGACGGCTTCGCGTCGCTTATAGTGAAGGAGACCCCAGTCCATGCGCTGCGGGTGGATTCACTGGTTGGAACGCGAATCGGTATAAGAAACACAATAGTCAGGTTTTGTCTGAATATCCCAACCTGTCTATTCCTGATTTCTCCCTGAAAATGGTAATTCTAATGAATGTGGCGCTATACGTGTTTGGTTTTGTTCCGAAAGGAACCTTGCCTGGAGATCTCGAAATCGATGGACTTGAGCCTGATCACAAAGTGATTCAGGAAGAATTCTCAGACATCAACGCTGTTGTGTCAACTGTGCCGTTGTCTGAATTTGTAGGCGAAGAAGCCGAACTTCGTTTGCAGGACATAGAATGGGTAGCCCCTCGCGCCGTAAATCATCAACGGGCTATTGAAAAGATATCGGAATTTGGCCCGATCCTGCCTGCTCAGTTCGGCGTGCTCTTTTCTAGTCGCGATAATCTCGAAAGATTTATTCGTGACAATCTTTCAGATATTTCGGAATTCCTATCCCTGACATCGGATAAGAATGAATTAGGTGTTAAAGTTTACTGGGAAAATCTCCAAACAAAAAAGCGACTAATGGAAACTGAATTTGCCGCACGGTTCCAGCAACTAGCGAGCCTCAGCAATGGAGCGCGCTATTTCAAGGAAAAACAGCTAAATTCAGAAATTGACAAAAACAGCACGGAGCGACTTAGAAGCCGTCTAGTTGCGATCTCCACAGTCCTGTCAAATATTTCTCATAGCTCGAGGAAACGTAAAATCGTTATAGATGATTCCACTGAGGAGGGTCGCCAGATAGTCGCAAACTGGGCCTTCCTGGTTGAAAAGGCGCGATCTGACGAATTTATGTCAATAGTAAACGATTTTAATTCCAATTCTACAGAAGATGGAATTTCTTTGAGAATTTCTGGACCATGGCCCCCATATTCGTTTGTTCCCAGTTTGATATGGGAGTATAATTAATGAAGCAGATTCTCTACTGCGTTATGGACCCAAAAAAGTTTCAGGAAGATGAACCAATTATCGGTGTTGGCGCCCAGCCGATCATTTTCTTGAATGGTTCAGACCTATGCGCCGCGGTTTCTGATTTTGACAGTTTACAAACATCTTTCGATGTGACTTCTATGATAACCTATCACAAGGCGATAGAAGCCCTATTTGAGCGAGTCGCGATAATCCCTTTCAGGTTCAAGACTCTTTTTAATGACGAAAAAGAAGTCATTGCTATGCTTGAACAAAACAACGACAATTACTCAAAATTGCTATCCAGACTGGACGGAATGGTCGAAATGGGAATAAGGCTTGTCAAGGCCAAACCTTTGAATGTGGACTCGCCACAAATCGATAATGAATTTTCAGGGGCTTCGAATGTTTCAAACCCTGGGATGTCATATCTGAAAAAGCGTTGGGCGCTTTACTCCTCGGAATCATGGATTCAAGATCAGAAAAAGGAATTCGCTGAAAAGTGCTCGAAAGAATTTGACGGGCTGTTTACGAATTTCAAGAGCGAAGCGTCGAAATTGCCGGAGGTCCAGAATAATAAGAACCTGATCTTGATCTCGCTATATTTTCTTGTCAGAAAAGACCTAACCCAAGAATTTAGACTCAAATTCCGGGAACTTAAATGTTCGATCACGGGCAAGATGTTGCTAAGTGGCCCGTGGCCTCCATATAATTTCGTCGTTTCATAGACCAACAATCATTTTCAAAAGTATAATTCTCAGTCTACTTCAACCAGCATTGGAAAAAGAGGTGTGGAAGATGGAACCTGAGGTGATGGGAAGCACGCAACGGGAGAGTTTTAGCAGGCATGCCAAGCTTTTTGAGATGCTATTGGAAGCTATACCATCATCAGTCTTGTTGATAGATAGTCAAATGAGAATAGTCGCGGCAAACAGAAATTTTCTGGAAAAGAACCGTAAATTGCGTGAACACGCAATCGGCGCCAGACTGCAGGATCTCCTTCCCGAGCCTCTTATTGAATACATGGACATCACTGCCAGGGTGAGACAGGTCTTCGACCACAAAATGACTACACGTGGTGGACGAATGACTTACAGGGCGCCAGGTGTGCCGCTGCGCGTCTATTATTACAGCATCTTGCCGTTCTTATGGCAGGGGCAAGTACAAAATGTAATGCTGTTAATGGACGACGTGACTGAACAAATAAGACTGGGCGAGGAGGTTGTTAAGGCCCAGAGGCACCTGGCAGGGATAGTTGAAAGCGCATGGGACATAATCCTCTCGACGGATTCGGATGGTATCGTTCTCACATGGAACACGGCGGCCGAAAGATTGACCGGGTTCCGTTCTCATGAAATCTGCGGGGCGTCATTTTTTGATCTTTTCCAACCGGAGCTTCAACTGGAAATACGCAGGATCCTGAAAAAGGTGGCTGGGGAGGGGGAATCTCAGGTTGGTGAATGGGACCTGAATACCAAGAATAATCAATGTTTGCCAATTGGTTGGATCTTCTCAAGTATGAAAGACGAGAACAATAAGACGATCGGTATTGTCGCGATAGGGCGTGATTTACGGGAACGAAAAGTATTGGAAATGGAGTTGCTGAAGTCTCAAAAACTGGCGGCGTTAGGGGTTATGGCCGGCGGAATAGCGCACGAAATTAGAAATCCTCTGGCAGTGAGTTATTCTTCAGCGCAATTTTTATTGGAAGATTCTATAGATCCAGAATTCAGTAACGTTTGTGTTCATAAGATCTTGTCCGGGATAGAGAAGGCATCAACGATCATTCAAGACCTCCTTAAATTTGCCAGACCCTCTTCATCCAGCGACATGGAACAATTGGACGTTGTGTCGGTCCTCAATGACGCGGTCAAACTTGTGGTCAATCAAGCCAAAATACAAAAAGTCCAGGTTGCGGTTGAAAATCGTGCCCGTGAAGCCTGGGTGTTGGGGCACGCCAATCTATTGCAACAGGTATTCGTAAATCTGTTTTTAAACGGTTTGAACGCGATGACCGAAGGAGGAGAACTCAACGTTTATGTCGAAAAAACCGAAACTGAGGCTTGTGTAAAAATAGCAGATACCGGGGTAGGTATCGCAAAACAGGACCTGGAAAGGATCTTTGACCCGTTCTATACTTCCGCTTTAGTTGGCAAAGGCACAGGCTTGGGACTCTCCATTTGCCATTCAATCATAGTAAAGCAGCACCTTGGTAAAATTGAAGTCGATAGCGAAGAAGGTAAAGGGTCCACATTTTGTGTGAGTCTACCGATATTTTGAGGTTGATTTAAAAACAAATGGCGTCAATCACTACGATTCTGATAATAG
>JACWAG010000050.1 GCA_014874425.1 Syntrophaceae bacterium
ACAATGAGAGAGGGGCAGAAGCCCTATTTCACTATGATCAACGGACAATTGGCCCTTCGAGGACTCCCGATTGAGACGGACCAACGGAAATTCTTTGCAGACCGACCACCGGGGATAACGTCTTATCTGTGGAGACTCGTCATATTTAGGATGTTCCCCGGCTCGAATGATGCAAATAGTCCGAGCGACCCGGAACGATCCGAGAAGAAAAAGCTTGCAGAGGCCATTCTATTAAAGGTTTCCAGAGATTTAGACGCTCGAGGTTTAAAGCATGTGTTCCTGGTTTTTGAAGGATTGCATAGGACCTGGAAGCCCATTAATTGGCGAATTGTGTTCCTGAACGAACTTTTCTCAAAGCACGAAATGCCCCACATATGGGCTCGCAAGGCAATTGAACGTAGCTCCACCGCCAAGGATTTTGATCACCGAAAGTACATCGTCAGTATCGCAGATCCCCATCCGAACCGGTTGGCCAATACTATAGTTTCAGAGAGGATAATTGAGTGGTTGACGTCAGGAAGAACTGACTAGGAATGTCGTCCATGGATGGTTGTTGTTGCGTTCCCGACATTGTATAATATGATAAAATAAGTGATAATTCATTTTGTTTGTGGGTGATGACCAAATCGGTAGTCTGCTGTTACAATATCAATTAGTAGTTTTAATGGGCTTCAAAATAGTCCCGAACGTTATTAGTAATGACTGTTAGTGATTTAATAACAATTTCGAGTCGACAAATTTACCGGATGAAACGCCGCTACCGTGGGCCTTTAATAGGCGCTACTCTTGGAGTAGCAGCTTTGATAGCGGTGTTGACATTAGGGGACCTTATTCAAAAATCAATTGGGAGCAATCTTTCCATACTCGGGGGCGCCACAATCATCAAGGTCAACATTCTTCTTGACAAGCTGGACTACACGGATGACCCACGGAAATTCACCGATGAGGACATGAGTATTTTAAGGCGGCTGCCTGGGGTAAAAGTTGTTGCTTCCAGCGTTTATTCATGGTGGCCTACCGGATTGGACTTCACCGCTAGCTACCAGGGGAATCAGTATGAAAACGTTCGGGTCATGGCGATTGATCCAGCTTTTTTTGATATGACATCTTTTCTTCCGATAGGTCAGGGGAGGCGATTCACGGCTGATGATGTAAAGAATGTTAGTAATGTTTGTATAATAGGAAGGGATTTGAGGGATTGGTTTTTCGACAAAAATGAATCGCCTCTCGGTAAGTCCATTCTGGTAGGTGAAATCTACTGCGAAATCGTAGGTGTGTTGGGTAAACCAGACAATTATCAGTTCGATGAGACGGTATTTTTGCCCATCAGTACCGGCAGGGCAAAGGTCAAAGGGTTGGAAGCGGTAAGGAGACTGTCGGTTCTGCCCACTGATATATATTGCGTGAAGAAGGTAAGAGATGAGGTTGCTTCGACGCTTAGGGCTCGAAGGGCCTCTTATCCATACGGTGTGCAATATGACAAGGAACGCGTTGATATAATCCTTACTATACTAAATATCTTCACGATGTTTGTTTATACTGCAGTAGCCGCCACACTGATTTTGAGCGGGGTAGGGATTGCGAATGTAATGCTCGCCACAGTGCGTGAACGTACATCCGAAATCGGCTTGAGAAAAGCGGTTGGCGCCACTAATATTGAGATAGCTATTCAGTTCGTTACGGAATCAATTCTCATAAGTATCATGAGTTCGGTTTTAGGTTCATTGATTGGGACAGTAATAGTGCTGGCTGTTTCAGTCCTGGCCTTGCATGGGGAGTTGGATTTGCATATGTACCTGATGGCCGTCGGAGCCGCAGTAACGACATGCGCTATTTCGGGGCTCGTGGCAGGATTGGCGCCTGCACGCAAGGCGGCTCGACTTGATCCAATAGTAGCGCTGCGCGCGGAATAGAAGCAAAAATAGAATTGACGGCGGAATATTAGTGAAAATTGACGATCTGCTAAGTACTTCAATATTAATGGTTAGTCGCAACTGGCCAAGGTACAAGACTGTTTTTATAGCAATTGCTATCGGGACCATAGGATTCGTCATAGTGAGGTCGATCGGCGATTCCGTAGAAGAGAGGGTCACGGGTAATCTTGAGTTGATAGGCGAGGTTACGATACTTTCTGCTCATTTCGACGATCGTAGGGATAAATGGCATCCCGGGGAATATTACCTGCAGGACGCTGAGCGTTTGAGAAAAATACCGCATGTTATCAACGTCGCGCCTATTAGACATACCGATCGAAAACAAAAGGCCTTTCATGGGAATAACAAAGCCCAGCAGATCCAGGTGACTTGTGTAGACGAACACTATTGGGACACGATCTCACCGTATCTGGAGTCTGGGCGTCTGATTGACGCCAGCGATGTGGCTCGGCAGGCGAAGGTATGTGTATTGTCTGGTGAAATGGTAAAAGAGCTTTTCGGCGAAGAAAACCCCTTGGGTAAGGAAGTGATCGTAAGGAGCTATCCATATACGGTCATAGGGACACTCGGTGGCCCGGACAATCTAGAAATATCGAGGTCGGTTTTTGTTCCACTTTCTTTGGCTATTCACCATTTAGGCCAAATTCGACAATACGTACGTATGAACATTCGAGTTGACGCCCCAGAAAACGTTTCTACCGTACGAAGTCTGGCGGAGTTTCAATTGAGAAGAGCCCACCCGGGTTTTGCGAATGGTATATTTGTTCGGAGTTATGATTCTCGCCTTGATCGGGTAAATTTCGTCCGGCTTGTTGTCCGGGTCTTTATATATTTGGCGCTGATCGTTGTGTTTATACTTGGAAAGATAGGGCTCACTAACGTAATGCTGGGAGCAATTCATGAACGCCGCCGGGAGATAGGACTGCGCAAAGCGGTCGGCGCCACGGATTCCCTGATTAGATCGCAGTTTGTTTTGGAATGTCTTATGGTGAGTGTAGGGTCCGGAATTGTTGGCGCAGCGATAGGGATTATCTCGGTGCTTATTCTGCGAATTACTCTCGAATTAAACGTTTCGAATTTGGTCCTGGTGACCAGCGTTTTCCTCGATCTGCTGTTTACCATAGTGATCGGGGTTGCGGCCGGTCTTTATCCTTCGGCTGAGGCGAGCCGCATGGACGTAATCGACGCCATGAGGATTGATTAGTAGAACTATTTGTTTGGGAATCAACGTAGTCCTGTTTTCGTTCTGCGCCGGACTTTTAGTATAAATGATTGGGATTTACTGTTAACTATGCCTGAAAAAGTACTAGTTTATATTGATCCTGGTTTTCGATTGGGTCGTCATTATGTGAACATGGCGCAAACAATTGCTTCCGAATGCGCTTCAAGGGGAATTCGGCTGCTGCACTATGTTGGCAAGGCCGCTCCTGGGCATTTGGTAACAAGATATGGGCTCATCGACGTTTTCAGCAATGGATGTCATCCAGGAGTGGATTCATCCGCTTCATTTTTCAGGGACGCGGCTACAATCCTTGATGATGTCATGAAATACGCTAACAACGGCTCAAAAGTCGTTTTCTATATGTATTGCGGGCACATGGGCCACTTTAGGGCGCTGTGTGAACTTCTAGCCTTACCCAAACATGAAGCCCTTGATTTAAGCTTTTACATGAATCTGTCTTATCAGGACCTGAACTGCGGCCGACCGGCTGACGAATATGCTGGGGAGCTACGACGCCTGTCGGGATTTCTCGAAGCGATGGACAGGGAAGGTAGAATCATCGGCATTATGGACAATCAGCAGTCCATCGACCATTATCAGTCCTGTTTCACTCGTAATATCAGGTTGATGCCCATTCCACTATATCTGT
>JACWAG010000386.1 GCA_014874425.1 Syntrophaceae bacterium
GGAATGACATTTGTCTGATCCGCCTTTCCACGCGAAACATGTACTTCCACCCGCTTTATTACAGGTTTGTCTCGCTGCCCGAAAAAATTTGGACTGGTCATAAAATTGACAGCGGTTATCCTGGCACAGGTTGCCCCCTATGGTCCCGGAATAATGCTGAATCGAAGGAGCTCCAATTGCTTTAACAGCTTCAAAGAGGCCGGGCCAGCGGTCCTGAACCGGCTGGTATTCCAGAATGTCTGACAGTTTGACCGCAGCTCCGATCTGGAGACCGTCACCAGTTTCCTTGATTTCCGCCAATTCTGATAATGCCTTTAAACTTACTAAATGTGTCGGCGCAACGAGACCCTGTTTCATTCTAACCAAAAGATCTGTTCCTCCAGCGAGAATCTTGCAGTCCTTGCCATAGGAGTTTAAAAGTTCCAGAGCCTCGTATAGGTCTCGAGGTCGATCATAAGCAAAAGGTGGTAAGCGCATACTGTCCTCCGAAATGGTCCTATAACGCTTTATTCACATGGCTGTTCTTTTTGGGTGAACGCGTCAATTATTCCACAGCTAACGGTCCCATTTTTCTTTTTGATGGCTGCGAGGACCTTTTCCGGGGTTATAGGCAGGTCCTTAATCCTAACGCCGATGGCGTCATAGATGGCATTAGCTATGGCAGGGGCTGTCGGGACACATCCCGGCTCACCAATGCCCTTTGCGCCAAATGGGCCTTGATCATCAATGGTTTCTATGACAACTGCCTTCGAGTGAATTGCGTCCATTGCCGTCAGGACTTTATAGTCCCGAAAATCGGGGTTCATGTTTCGCCCGTTCTCTGATATAACCTGTTCGGTAAGAGCGTATCCTACTCCCATAAGAACACCGCCATGGACCTGGCCGTCGAGCAACAGAGGGTTGATCGCCCGCCCAACATCATGAGCGGCGATGTAATCAAGAATTTCGACTTTGCCGGTCGCCTCGTCTACCTTCACCCGAACGCCATGAGTGCCAAACGAATAGGTCGCCGACATGTTCCCACGAAAATCACGGCCCATGTTTTCGTTGGGTGGATCGTAAAAATTGTCGGCCATCATCATTTCACCTCTAGGAGTAAAATGAGAACCTCGCAGCAGTTTTGCAATCGGCAAGACCTGTTTACCTTCTACAAAAAAAGCCCTGTCTTTTAACACCAGTTTGCCCTCATCGACCCCGGTGGTCTTGGAGGCCATAACCAAAAGACGGCTTCGAATTTTCCTGGCTGCGCCAAGAGCAGAATTACCGGCCACAAACGTAGTGCGACTGGCATGGGCCCCTACATCCCAAGGGCAAATATCAGTATCTTGGTGGAATACATGGACATCATCCACCTGGACCCCGAGTTCTTCAGCTACAATCTGGGCTATTATTGTATCAGATCCCTGGCCCATATCCGAAGCGCCTGTGAAAACATCCACTTTTCCATAATCATCCATTTTGATAATCGTGCCGCAGCCATCGGATTTATAAATCCTAGCCCCTCCACCAACGTGTATCAACGACGCTATACCAACGCCAACACCATTTTCCCTGGATCTACCGAATTCAAGGTCTTTCGAGACCGCTTCTATACATTCAGGAAGCCCGCAGCTTGTTATGTGCAGACCTTGTGGTGTTACATCACCGGGTTGGTTTGAATTTATCCGTCTAAATTCAACACGGTCGATCCCCGCAGCTTCGGCAAGCATATCCATAGCGCTTTCGATAGCAAAGGTGGCTTGCGGGTTGCCATAGCCACGCATAGCCTGAGAGTATGTGTTGTTGGTGTAAACACACTTAGCTGAGTAGCGCACATTCGGGACCCGGTAGAGCGAGGTGATCGGCATCATCATGACCGACGGCGTAGTGGCCCCCCATGAAGTATATGCTCCATTATCCAGGACCATTGACATGTCGCGGTAGAGAAGTCTTCCTTCCTTGTCGCACCCCATGGAAATATATGTGACTGTTGGTTGCCGTGGCGATGTGGCGATAAATTCTTCCTCGCGTTCAAATAGTATTTTGACTGGGCGGCGAGCATGCCATGCAAGAAGAATGGACATGTGTTCATAAGCGTAGGTGTCCAATTTGCTGCCAAAACCGCCACCAATACAAGGTTTTATGACTCGAACCCGCTTGTCTTTAACACCCAGGATCTTCAGGGTTTCCTGAAAATCCTTTTGCGCAAGTGATGGAATTTGGGTATTCGTGTATACTGTCAAATTGTTGGAATGATCGAAATCGGCAATGGCTCCGCTAGTACCCATACAACAGTGTGTGACCCATGTAGTGGTGAACCGTTCCTCAACATTAAAAGCCGCTTCTAACTTGGCCGCTTCGACATCGCCGTAGTGCAAATTCCAGGGCATTTTTAGAAGATTGGTTTTGTGCTCTTCGTGGACCAGAGGCGCTTCAGGTTTTAGGGCTTCTTCAGGATCAAAAATTGCTGGAAGGGCCTCATAAGTAACATCAATAAGACTAATCGCCTCTCTAGCGATTTCCGGGTCCGTGGCCGCAACTGCAGCCACTTCATCCCTATAGGACCGAACTCTCCCGACCTTCAGAACAGGGTTGTCCTTGTAAAAACCAAGGCGAACCGAAGGAATATCTGCGCCTGTTAGAACTGTGATTACGCCGGGCAAGGCTTTGGCCTTCTCAGTGTCAACCCTTATGATGCGAGCGTGTGGGTATTTGCTGTAGAGAATCCTTCCATACAGCATTCCGGGTAGTTTGAAATCCTGGATGTATAGGGCGCGTCCTGTAGCCTTATCTACGGCGTCAACCTTTGAGATCCGTTTTCCAATTACCGTGAACTCTTCCATGATCTCTTTCTTACCATTCCTTTCCTGGTCGTCGATCATATAAGCAGGTTGCAATAGGATGTAATAGTTTGAGATTCATGCCTGTTCTCTGAACCACAAATTGTAACCCCAATTTACTGATGCTCATCTTCGGTCATCGCTCCGTAAATCATGAACGTTAGTCCGAACCTCCAGTTTCCCTGACCGCTGCGTTTATGTCTCCACCACTTTTGTCGATAACTGCCTCCACTGATTCAACGATCTGGACATACCCAGTGCAGCGGCATAGATTTCCAGCTAATGCCTGCTTTATGTCCGCCTCAGAGGGCTGTGGATTTTCATCTAGCAGGGCCTTTGCTGACAAAATCATACCTGGGGTGCAGAAGCCACATTGAATGCCTCCATTTTTAACAAATGATTCTTGCAGAGCATGCAATGTTCCATCAGCGGCAGCAAGTCCCTCTATGGTCAAGACTTCCTTTCCGTCTATCTCTACTGCAAAGTAAAGACACGAATTGATGGCCAGACCATCCACAATAACCGTGCAGGCCCCACATTCGCCGCGGCCGCAGGCTTCCTTCGCCCCTGTCAAACCAAGTTTTTCACGCAATAGGTACAGGAGATTCCAATCGTCCTCTATCGTTACACATGTTTGAACGCCGTTTAACACGAATTTTATCTCTCTGGACATACAGAAGCCTCCACTCATGTTGAAAACTCCAATCTGGAGCCTATTTACGGGATTGTCGGAAACCTGAATCAAGAGACACGATCAACGGTTTTTGCCGACCAGTATTAAACTTTAGATCCAGCCGGGCTAACTAAAAGGCTTTGACTCAAATCAGGTCCTAGCGTCGCACCTTTATAGGGCTTCTGTCTCTTTGATCCGCTGCAAACATTTCACACCCATACGTTGAACAAAGACCTCTACCATTTCACGGCGATACCAGGCCAAACCGCGAACGCTGTCTCGAACTCGGGATTCCTCCGCTGCCAGCTTTCCGGCTTCATCCAAGGTGTCTTGGTCAATTTCTTTTCCAACCAGGTATCGTTCTGCGCTCAAAGTCCGAATAGGTGTAGGCGCCGCTACTCCCAAAGCGACGCGGGCCTTGGCGCATCGGTTTGAACCTTCTTCAAGTGTGAGCAAAACACCGACACCAATCAAGGGAAGTTCCATGGCCGCCCGACGGCCAAATTTCTGGTAAGCTCCACCAGTTCGAGAAGGTTGTTTGGGAACAACAATTTCTGTAACAATTTCTCCCCGGTCCATTACGGTTTGACCAGGACCCTCAAAAAAATGAACTAAATCGACGGTCCGTTCTCCCGCGCTTCCGTAAATGCTTACGCGAGCGTCCAGCGCAATTAATGGAATAGCGCCGTCAGCGGACGGAACGGCGTTAACCAGGTTACCGCCAATTGTGGCGACATTTCGTATTTGTGTTGATCCGATCCGCTGTACGGCATCATGTATAATGGGGTATTGGAGTTTGATAAGTGAAGACGTCTCAAGCGCGCGGTGAGTGACCAAACCGCCTATGTGCAA
>JACWAG010000387.1 GCA_014874425.1 Syntrophaceae bacterium
ATGAGCAGACCGGACGTAGTCGTCATTCCGGAAAATACGGAACAAGTCAGTCAAGTTGTAAGACTGGCTTGTGAGGAAGGGATCCCAGTTACGGCTCGCGGCTCTGCCACAAGTCTCAGTGGAGGGCCAGTGCCTCTCATGGGTGGCATTGTGATCCATTTCTCCCGTATGAACCGCATTCTGGAGATCGACACTGTGAATAGGCGAGCACGGGTTGAACCAGGTGTGATAACTCTGGATCTGCAGACTGCAATAGCTAAAAAAGGTTTACAGTACGTTCCAGATCCCGCGAGTCTTAAAACCTCAACCATGGGTGGAAATGTGGGGGAAAATTCCGGAGGGCCTCACTGTCTGAAATATGGTGTAACAACCAACCATATTATGGGCCTCAAGATAGTGCTCTACGATGGTGAAGTAGTAGATATTGGAGGCGAAGCCCCTGACAGACCCGGCTATGATTTGACCGGGTTAGTTGTGGGCTCGGAGGGAACACTAGGCATAGTTACCGAAATAACCGTTCGCCTTATTGGACAGCCTGAGGCCGTCAAAACAATGTTAGGTATTTTTGAGACCATCGAGGACGCGAGTAACACGGTATCGGCCATAATTGCAGAAGGTATTGTCCCGGCTACGCTGGAGATGATGGACAGACTGGTCATCAAGGCCGTAGAGGAATCCGTTCACGCTGGTTACCCCCAGGATGCCGAAGCTGTCCTTATAATCGAACTCGATGGCCTTAAGGACTGTATGGAAATGGTTGCGGACCGAATAATTGAAATATGTTTTGCCAATAAGGTCCGTGAGGTAAAGGTCGCAAAGGACGAGGCCGAAAGAAATACCCTTTGGACCGGGCGTCGAGGAGCCTTTGGGGCAGTGTCCAGGCTGCGACCCAACTATATGGTATGTGACGGCACAGTTCCTAGAACTAAACTCCCTGAAGTGCTTAGAAAGGTTACGGAAATAGGTCGTGAGTATAATCTTCCAATCGGAAATGTGTTTCACGCGGGCGACGGAAATTTACATCCGCTGATTTTGTTCGATTGCCGGGACGAAGAGGAGACTGCCCGAGTTAAAGTGGCGGCAACGAAAATCCTGAAGTTGTGCGTGGACGCTGGAGGCACGATAAGCGGAGAACACGGGATTGGTCTGGAAAAACTTCATGAAATGTCATTCATTTTTTCCAAGGACGACATTGCCGCTATGTGGAAGTTAAAAAACGCATTTGATCCAGTAGGGCAGTTTAACCCAGGAAAGGTCCTGCCTCCCCTCACCTCGTGATATTTAGAAGGGAAAAACACTATGGACATAAAGTTGTTGCATGGGATCCTTAGTCCGCAAATGGTGGTAAATGATTCAGCGACTCTAACCCAATTCTCCGTCGATGGGGTTATCCCGGAGGCCGTTGTTTATCCAGCTAATTTGAGTCAGGTCTCTGAAGTGATCAAGCTTGCCAACAGGGAGAAATGGGCTGTAACTCCGTGGGGAACCGGTACCAAGATGGGGATCGGAATGGTTCCCAAGCGTTTGAATCTGGTATTGTGCGCCAGTCGGCTGGACAAGATCATCGACATCGATGTGGCCAATCTCACAGTTACTGCGCAGGCTGGGGTAAAGTTGGGTGACCTTCAGGACCTTCTCGGAGGCGCCGAGAATAGATGCTTCTTTCCGCTGGAAGGGGACCTCAAAGCACAGGCCGATTACATGTGTTCCGGTAGAGATTACAAGGGTGTGTTCTTGCCGTTAGACCCTCCATTTCCTGATAAGGCTACGTTGGGAGGTATAATCGCCACGAATTCCACCGGACCGAAAAGATTGCATTACGGCCTGCCTCGTGACCTGATTCTTGGCATGCGGTATGTGTCTCCCACAGGCGAAATAATCGGGATGGGCGGCAAAACCGTGAAAAACGTTAGCGGATATGATGTTTCCAAAATTATGATTGGATCCTTGGGCACATTGGGCATTATTGGAGACATTACCCTTCGTCTCCTGCCGCTCCCTGAGCGATGCTCCACATTGTTGGCTTCTTTCACAGGTCTTGCGCCCGCAGCATCGTTTGCAAAAAGTGTCCTAGGTTCAAAGCTTTTACCAACATCTCTCGAGATCCTCAACCGTCATGGTTACAATCTCTCACAATTTAAAGATTTCAATGTCTCATCAGAAGGTTGGTGTGTGGCAGTAGGTTTGGAAGGGTTTGATAAAGAGGTGAAAAGAGAGATAACAGACCTTAAAAACATGGCATATCACGAAAAGGGCTCGGAATTGTATGAACTTGACCGGGACAATTCCCTAATTTTTTGGAAGAATCTGGCTAATTGCGCAGTCAATACATCAAAGCCTGGTGACATAGTAGTTAAATTTAAGGCCGGCTTCCTGATATCGGATTATGCCGAGGTACTAAAAGCTTGGACTGAAGCCCTGTCAGGTGATCATGGAGCGTTAGTCGCTTCGGCTGGGTCGGGATTAGCTCACGCGTATTTTTTCGACAAACCAGGTACAGACATTGGAAAAATAGCAAAATTGAGCGCAGATTTTCGAGCGGTTGCTGAGCAATACGGAGGAAGCATGATAATCGAGTTGGCCCCTGCGACTTTCAAGCGACAACTTGATTTATGGGG
>JACWAG010000388.1 GCA_014874425.1 Syntrophaceae bacterium
CGCTAATCAGCTCGGTCTGTCGAGGAGGACTGGATGAAACCGATTCGTTATAAGCAGGAAATGGTCGATGAATTCTTAAGAAACGGGTATTGGACCCAGGAAACTTTTTACGATTTCTGGGATAGGAACGCTCGTGAATTTGGAGACAGAGAGGCCCTGGTCGATTCCAAATACCGATTGACGTGGGCCGAGGCGAAGCATCTTGTGGACGCAATGGCTATTTCATGGGTAGAAATGGGAATTCCGAAGCATTCCCGAATCATCATTCAGTCCCCGAACAGCGTTTACGGTTTTTTGTCCAGGATCGCTTGTGAAAGAGCCGGCCTCATCTCATTGACGGTTTATCCATACCTTCGTCAAAGAGAACTTGAATACATGGTTGAGCGGACGGAGGCATCAGCCGTTATCATCCTAAACATTTACAACAAATTCAATTACCTGGAAATGTATAAAGGGCTGCAAAAGCAGTTTCCGCATTTAAAGAATATATTTCTGTTCGATAATGAAGTACCGGATTCCTCGCCCGAGGGAACATTTTCGCTTACCCGCATCGTAAATGAGCGGGCGCAAAAACCCGTGGACGAGTCCATCCTAGCGGAGAGACGACTGGATCCTATATGGAATGTGGCGCTACTGACCACGACATCAGGAACCACTGGAATTCCCAAACTTGTGGAATGGCCCATAGCTCCCCGGCTCTGCACGTCCAAAGGCCGTGTGGACATCTGGAAACTGAACAAAGACGACATTACCATGGCGATTGCTCCCCATGCGGGAGGCGCGGCTGGAACACTCACCTATTTTGCCGCTCCACTCGCAGGGGCAAAAACCGTCATGTTGGAGGAATTCTCCCCCGATGGGGCCTTGGCCCTTATCGAAAAGGAAGGCGCGACGGCCATCGGTGTCGTGCCCACTCACCTTGTGAGGATGCTAGATGCGGATACGTCCAAGTATGATCTGAGTTCGCTTCGTTTTATCCGTTCGGCCGGCGGCTATCTTTCTCCTCAGATTGCCGAGGAAGCCGAGCGGGCTTTCGGCGCATCCATCACTAGCGATCTTGGTACCCAGGACATGGGATCGGTGTCCGGATGCCGCGTTGAGGATTCCAGGGATTTACGACGTCGGACAGTGGGGCGAATGCTTCCGGGAAACCAGGTCCGTCTCATGGATGAGGAAAACAAGAACGAAGTTCCGCACGGAGAACCCGGTGTCCTTTATTTCAGGGGCCCCCATGCGCCAGCCGGTTACTACCGCGACGAAGAACTTACGGCCACGGTTTTCGATCCGAACGGGTGGACAACCACCGGCGACATTGTCAAGTTCGACCAAGAGTGCCTGTGGATACTTGGAAGGGCCAAGGACATGATCATCCGGGGGGGACAGAATATCTATCCGGCTGAAATTGAGGGCCTATTGAACGATCATCCCAAGGTGGCCTCGGTTGCGGTTGTTGGATACCCGGACAGAGAAATGGGAGAACGCGCCTGCGCCTACGTGATTCCAAAAGCGGGCGACCAATTCACCTTCAAGGAAATGGTGGAGTTCTTGAAATCTAGGAATATCGCAATGTTCAAACTCCCGGAGCGACTGGAACTGGTGTCCGAGTTTCCCACTGTGGGCGATTCTGGAAAAGTTAACAAAGAGGCCCTGAAAAAGGATATCAGGGAAAAGGTAGAAGCGGAGGGCAAATTTTGATGGAACGAGTGTTGCTGCTCTTGTCGACACTAGACACAAAAGGTCCAGAAACTTTTTATCTTAGAGATTCTATTAAAAACAGGGGTGGCGCCTGCTCCATCCTGGACATGAGTATGTCTGGAGAATTTCCCGGAGCCGATATATCCTCCTCTGAGACCGCTCGTGCTGCAGGAGCCGACATTGAGGACATTCGGGTATCCAAAGAGAGGAAGAAAATTACCAGACAAATGATTGGAGGCGCAACCAAAATAGCGACTGATTTTATGAAGTCAGGGCGCCTGGCGGGTGTAATAGGTCTGGGAGGTTCCACCGGCAGCCTGATGGCGACAGATGTCATGAGAGCCCTACCATTTGGAGTTCCAAAGTTAATGGTTTCTTCCACCGCAGCGTTACCGGGTTTGGCTACGCGATACATAGGCACTGGAGATATCGCAGTGCTACACACTGTGATAGAAATCTCCGGTTTGTCCAAACCCCTGATGAATCTGCTCGACAGGGCGGCTGCGGCAATCACAGGAATGGCCTTGGTTGACTCGTTTACTGTTCAGTCATCGCGGGACAGTGGCGTTCCTCTAGTCGCCATGTCTATGTTCGGCCCCACAGAACAATGTTCTCATTCCGTGAGACAAAGTCTGGAATCCAGGGGATATCAGGTAATCGGGTTCTCGGCCGCTGGAGTTTGTGATAGGTCCATGGAAGAAATGATTTCAGAAGGCTTTTTTGATGCTGTAGTGGAATTAGCGCCAGGTGGAGTAGGAGAAGAGTATCTTGGCGCCATGAGAGCCGCCGGCCCAAATCGCCTGACCAGCGCAGCCAGAATCGGCATTCCCCAAGTAATTGCGCCTGGTGGGGTCAACCTTACCAGTCCACGAAAATCCCATTATAAACCAGAGCATCATGAACGCAGAAAATTCGAACTAGATGAACTCCGAACATTCTTGAGAGTCTCTGACGAAGAAATTGTCGGGATAGCCAGGGTTTTTGCGGAAAAGCTAAATCAAGCAAATGGGCCTACCATTTTTCTCTTTCCCACAAAAGGTTGGTCCGCTGTCGACCCACCAACGGGACATATGTTCGATAGAGATCAGGACAGGTTGTTTCTGATGACTCTAAAAGAGGCCCTTACATCTAATCGGGTCACCATTAGAGAAGTAGACGCCAATCTGGAGGAGCAGGCTTTTGCTGAGGCCGTCACATCCGCTTGTCTGGATATCTTCCCCAAGACTTTGAAATATATAGAAGATTAGAATTCTGATTCTGTGTTCTGGGAAACTATCAGTTGCAAAAACCTCGGCTTGAATTCGATAACCCATAATTACTGCCTGCAAACGATTCAGGAGGCTATAATGTTTGTTAGAAATTGGATGCACCCTCAAGAATTGTCAATCTCAAGTGACGATTTGGCGACCGAAGCTGTTACGCTAATTTCACAGAATAACCTGAAAATGCTGCCGGTGGTTGATAACGGCCGATTAAGGGGAGTTGTTCACAGGAGAGATCTTAGTGAGGCGGCGACCTGTGTCAGTGAAAGTGGAAACACTTGTGAAATGAACTACTTTTGCAACAAGCTCAAAGTCAAGGATGTCATGGTCCGCATGCCTGTGACTGTCTCCGTTGATGATAGTGTAGAAGACGTGCTTATGAAGGGTCGAGAACGAACAATGAGCACTTTTCCTGTAATGGATGGGGACAAAGTGGTGGGAGTGCTTTCCGACCGAGAGATTTTTGTAATGCTTTTCAAACTCTTGGAGGTCGGGCTAGAATGCACTCGAATTACGCTTGCTGATGTAAATCTTCAGGAAGGAACCTTGTCGAAGATTCTAAAAATTGTGGAGGAAAGTAGCTGTGTGATCCGGGCGATCTTTACGGTCCCACAAGGCAAGAACGGGATAGTTCGAGTTGTGCTACGTACGGAATGTAGGGACTCTGAAGTTTTGAGCAAGAACTTAATAGATAATGGCTTCAACATACTGGAGTTTAAGGGATAGGTGAAACAATGACTATTGATGGACGGCTTTGGACGTTCACAGATAGGGAAGACCATCCCACAGTGTTCGAAATTTACATCGTTCTCAATATCTCTGTTAATGTTACTCACGGAGGGAGCGTCTAATATGTTTGAACCTTTTTCGGAAATATATAAACTGGCTTTGCCATACCTTGACACTAGGAACAACAAAATCCATATGGAGGTTTCCAGGGCATTCGCTTTGAAATTGCTGCAGGAGGAAGGAGGCGAACCGGAAGTGGTCTTACCCGCCATAATACTTCACGATGTGGGATGGAAAATGGTACCGGAGGAATTGCACCTTAAAGCATTCGGTCCGCATGAGTACGATAGGACAATTAATCGGATACACGAAGTTGAGGGGGCCAAAATAGCAGAGGAGATCCTTAAACAGGTCGGATACAGCGCCGCTTTGATCGACGAAATTGTCGAGATCATAAGTGGTCATGATTCACGTGAGACGGCCCTATCCCTTAACGATGCTATTGTGAAAGACGCTGACAAACTGTGGCGTTTTTCCAAAGAAGCCTCGGAAATAGATCCCAAGAGATTCAACATCGATCCAAAAGTCCATATCCAATGGCTGGCCTTACAAATAGACGGATGGCTCTTAACAGAAGCCGGTAAAAAAATAGCGCGTCAAGAACAGACATTACGAGTTCAGGAACTTTAGAAACCCGCTGGTTCTTTTCATTAGTTGGCCGAAAATACGTTAAAGAGATCCCAGGAGAAGGAGCGAAAAGAAATGATTAGACCATCGGCAACAGTACGGGGAATTCTGTCATACATTCCAGATGGGTTTTCATTGTTGTAGGCCTTTCACAGAACCGGACTTTGTTCCAATGGAGGTTGCGCCGGGAGCAAGAACTCAAGGAAGGCGGTATCAGCCTTGGATAGCATGCGTTGTTTCTTCACAATCACATCGATTCCCAATATAAAAGGCCCTTCTAAAAGAGGAATCGCAACCAACCGTCCTTCTTGAAGGTCCGGCTCAACTCCCATCCGTGCCAACATTGCCATACCTTTTCCCATTTCTACAAGTTCTTTTATAAAATCAACGTTTCCTGTCTCAATAAAAGCTGAGGGAGCAAAACCCTGGGCTTCAAAAATTTCTTCAACAAGTCTTCGCGTTCCTGATCCCTTTTCTCGAAGAATAAGATTTTCGTGACGCAAATCCTGAATTGAGATTGCCGATCGAGAGCAAAAGGGGTGACCCGGAGCAGTAACCAAGATGATTTCGTCCCGGCTGAATGGAATTACTTTCAATTTCTCGTCATATCTCAACCGCCCAACTATAGCCAAATCGTTGCGATCTTCCAGAACACTTCGTATCATCTCTTCTGAACTGCCTTCATCAATCTGAATTTGTACTGTTGGATACGCTTCCCTAAATTTTGAGATATAACGACTCATGAGGTATCTTACCAGAGTTTTGGTGCTTCCAATTTTCAAGATTGAGAGTGACGTTTTAGCATCTCGCTTCAAAAGATTGTCCACCTCTGCAACAAGCTCGAAGATTCTCCCAGCAATCGTGTAAACTTTCTTGCCGGTTTCTGTTAATTCGAGTCCTCTCTTCTTTCTGACTAAAAGGCGTACGCCATATTGTTCCTCCATCGCCTTGATCTGCATACTCACAGCCGGTTGGCTGATGAAGAGTTTTTCCGCCGCAAGGGAGATGCTCCCACAACTGGCGGCGAGGTAGAATGCCCTAAATTGGTTGAGATTAAGATCTGTTCCCATGTCCAGCCGGATTAGATATAAGTTTTTCTTATAAGAGCATAAAATTTAGTGATTTGACATGTCAAGCAAAATACTGTGATCCTAATATTCAACATGATCTGACCGTAACCAAGGTTGCGCCCATCTTTTTTAGACTTGGCGCAACTACACGTGTATGGATCCAAACACTCCACGGCCCAACTTAACCCTCAGTAAGGAGGAACCGGAAATGGCTGAAGAGTACGACGGGATTATCCTCGGCGCCGGCCCCAATGGTTTGACTGTAGCGGCATATCTCGCCAGAGCCGGCCTGAAGATTCTTCTTTTGGAAAAACGTTTCGAAGCAGGAGGAGGACTGGCCACGGAACAGGTAACGTTACCGGGGTTCCTTCATAACACACATGCGGTATACATGCCCATGGTCGATTACGCGCCTCCGTTGAGAGATTTCGACGATTATCTGACAAAGGATTATGATTTGCAATTTGTGTTCCCGTCACTAGTGATGGCCATGCCATTTGCTGACGGGACCTCGCTCCGACTCTACCAGGATGTTGAAAAAACATGTGAATCCATCGCCCAATTTTCGAAGAAGGACGCGGAAACTTACAACAGGATTCAGAACAGGTTCAGAGAACTAACTGAGGATTTTCTTGGACCGGCCACCTATGAAATGGCCAAGCCCGCATTCGAACAGATGATAAAGTTACATGCCACGGATGTCGGCAGAGAAATTACAGCATATACCGAAAAGACCCCCAGGGACATTGTAAACGAATTGTTTGAAAACGACCGTGTCAGGACTTTGTTTCTTTATCTGTCCTGTATGTGGGGACTGAATTACGACCTGGAAGGGGTCAGTTACCTGGTTCCTTTATTGTTCAACAGGGCTACAAATTACAGATTGGTCGTTGGCGGTTCACATCATCTGGCCCATTTGTTCACAAAAGTTCTTTACCGAAACGGTGGGATGATCATTTCTCCGGTCACGGTAAAGCGAATCATCATCGAAAACAGCGCGGCCACCGGGGTCGAACTTGAAGACGGGGTTCAATACAAGGCGAGAAAGTTCGTCGCCAGTAGTCTTGACCCATTCCAGACTTTTTTCAAGTACGTTGGGGAGGACAACCTCGAGTCGTCCTTTGTAACAAGGACCAAGGATTGGCAATGGGAAAAGTCTAGTCTGTTTCACGTGCATCTTGCACTGAATGAGGCCCCAAAGTTCAAAGCTGCAGAGCAGAACGCGGACATGAATAACGCTTTTATCACGGTTTTGGGTTATGAGAATCTCGAAAATCTTACCAAACATTATGACGCTATACATAAGGGAGAGCTATTCCCTGGTGGTTTCAATTGTTGTTTCCCGTCAATGCACGACCCAAAGCAGGCGCCTCCTGGAAAACAGACTGCGTTGATTTCATTGCATGCGCCACACGACCTGAAAGATGGCGGAGCGGAAAAATGGTACCGCATTCGCGAACAGGAAGCGGATCGATGCGTCGAGATGTTAAGACAATATGCTCCCAATATTTCAGGTGATAACATTATATGGCGATACATAACCAGTCCTCTGGATATAGGAAACAAATTCGCCGACATGGTCAAAGGATCTTACAAGCAGGGGGCCTACCTTCCGCTCCAAATGGGATACCTGCGCCCCAACGAAGAGTGTTCCCAGTATGCGACCCCCGTGAAGAATCTTTATGTCTGCGGCGCCAGCACCTTCCCCGGCGGACTTATAACATTTGGCCCCGGATACAACGCCGCCAATAAAATTGCCGAAGACTTGGGAATCGAGAAATGGTGGGGTGAACCGGAGTGTGTGAAAAAGGCAAAGGCAAAAGGGACGTTGTAGGAGGTAAAAATGAAGGTTAATTCGACTGGATTAGGAAAAACAACCATGGTGGCCCATTTTGCCAACCTTGAAAAAGTTAACGGTGATTCAGCCCCGGCGATGAGACTTAGCATAGAAGCTACAGAACCTGTGCACTGGTCTATAAAAGCCACTGTTGGAGGAGACGATCTTAGAGCGTTCGCGCGAATGATGCTAAAGCCATCGAACCTTTTCTCTGTATTAAAGCTACTTATTTTCGGTAAAAAGCTCGCGCCACCGGAATCCAATTAGGCAGAGTTTTTCGTCCAATCTTCGCAAAAATAAAGGAGCCTCTCCATGCCAGATAAGACTTACGACGCGATAGTGGTCGGCGGTGGACATCAGGGAACTATTATAGCCTGTTACCTCCAACACGCCGGCATGAAGACGGTTGTATATGAAAGGCAACACGAATTGGGTGGCGGGGCCTGTGGTGAGGAATTACCCCTACCCGGCTTCCTTCAAAACCCTTGCGCTCACTGGACCAGATTTTATGGTCATCCGGCATATGATGATTTCAAACTCAGGAACCTCGGCCTGTCATATGTGTTCCCTGACCATAGCGAAGGGATGATTTACGACGACGGTATGCATTTCATGGGCTATACGGCATGGAAAGTAGTCGATGAAAATACTGGAAGATCAGAATTCAACGAGGTTAACGCTCAGAAGACAATAGATCAGATCGCCAGATTTTCTAAGAGAGACGCTGACACCGCTTATGACCTTTTGGAAAAGTATAAAAAAAAGTGGAGGGCCGCTTTCCACGAATGGAGATACAATCCTCCCACTCCATGGGGGGTTAACGACGCTTTTGAACGCCTGATAGGCGCCAAAGAGGCCCCGATACCACCGGAGTATCAGTTTTACACGTCTCAACAGGTTGCGTTTGATCTTTTCGAGAGTGACTACCTACGCACTCTGTTTATGCGTTCATGTATGACATCCAGCGGGGTTTTTCCCAATGATTGCATAGGGATTTACAAGATTTTGCATACCCTCGGACTAATTCTTTCGTGGGAGCCCGCTTCCATAGCCATCGGGGGAACCCACGCGATTACTCATGCTCTCCAACGGGCTTTCAGTTCCATGGGTGGTGAATTTGTCGTCGAAACCGGCGTAGAAAGGGCGATTATTGAAAATGGCCGTGCCGTAGGCGTGCTGCTCAAGGATGGAAGGGAAATCGCCGCCAGACATGCTGTCGTCAGCGACATGAACACTACTCAAACAATTTTGCAACTTATCGGTGAAGAACATGTCCCAGAGAAAGTAGCGCACAGGGCGAAGAATATACTTAGGGACAGGGCTCAACTATTCTGGGGTAATTTTGCCCTTCATGAACTGCCTGAATATACGGTAGCCAAGGACAACCCTGAAATAGGAATGTGCCCGCGACTAAATTGGGGACCCAAGGACGCTGACTATTTCGCTACAAGACATCAGGCCGAACTCTTTGTCAAAGGCATTCCCAACAAGCTTGTCGCCATCGTGGCGCCGGATAGCATCTGGGACAAAGGTCGAGCGCCTGAGGGAAAACATACGATATTGATCGAACAGTTTACAGCCCCCTATAGATTCTTCAGCGATAGGGACTGGTTGCGCATGAAAAGCGAAATCGTGGAGATAATGAGGGAGCAATGGTCATGGTACGCTCCCAATATGACGAAGGACAATGTTATAGCCACCCATATCACAACGCCTATGGACGTTCAGATGCGAAACTTGAATATGCCTCAGGGCGGCTGGACAGGCGAAGATATGATCGCTTCCCAGATGGGCCGCATGAGACCGTTCCCTGAACTAGCGTTTTATCGGTTACCGGTTAAAAACTTGTACCTCGCGTCTGCCTCTGCTCACTCAGGTCCTGGAATTGGCAGAGGCAGCGCTTACAACTGCTTCAAGGTCATTGCGGAAGACTTCGGTCTCCCTAAAATTTGGGAACAAAAAAGCAGACCTTACTAGCAGGAGGAATCCATGGGAAGACTCGATGGCCGAGTGGCGATTGTAACCGGCGCTGGGAAAGGCTTAGGACAGGCTTTTTGCGTAAAATTGGCAGAGGAAGGCGCCGACGTAGTAGCTGTTACTCGAGCCGACATCCAAGGCCTGAAAGAAACTGAAAAGATGGTTAGGAATCTAGGTAAACAGATTCTAACAAGCCAGGTTGATGTTACCAACGAAAGTGACACCACTAGAATGGCGCAGGAAGCCATCGAGAACTTCAGTCGTATAGATATTCTGGTCAACAATGCCGCCTACTATTACGGAGTAAAAAGGAAACCATTCACTGAGATTAGCTCTGACGAGTGGGATAAAATGATGGCTGTTAATGTCAAAGGCCCGTGGATTTGTGCGAAAGCAGTTTTCAAGACAATGAAAGCCCAGGGTCGAGGGAAAATCATCAACTTGACATCGGAGGTTTTCTTCACTGGTTCCCACGGGTTTGTCCATTATGTAACTTCTAAAGGAGGAGTTGTGGGGCTGACGCGAGCTTTGGCCGTAGAGCTTGGCCCTCACGGAATATGCGTGAACGCTGTAGCCCCAGGATACACTGATACCGAGGCGAGCCGGACAATTGCAGACGTCAGTAAATATGATACGAGTAAAACACCTCTGAAAAGACTGGAAACTCCGGAGGATCTCGTTGGAATAGTTGCCTTTCTAGCATCCGATGACAGTAATTTTATAACAGGCCAGACAATTTTGGTCGATGGAGGGAGGGCCATGCACTAGTTATGTAATATCACCGACGTCGGAGTTGGGTTATTCTCTTCCTTATATTGTTCTTTGCGTACAGTTTCTTGTTGCTTGCGGGGAAAACTTAATTTGATTCCCCCTACTCCTTCTACCGAATTGTATTCTTGGATCCCTCCGACGCGTGTCGACACATATAGCAGGGTCAGTCGTCATTTCACAGTGTTCTATTAACCGTTTCAAAATCCTTAAAGGAAGAGAGAGAACCCATGAAAGTTTACGATGTTGTACCTGGCTTGGAATTCGACG
>JACWAG010000389.1 GCA_014874425.1 Syntrophaceae bacterium
ACTCGAAACTATGGGTCGGGAGGGAAGGGTAAGGCACGCGGAGGAGGCGCTCAAGGACTTGGAAAAAGAAATTAGCCTGTTGAAAGATATGCTTGTAACTCTGCGAAACGCCCATTTCAACGGAATTCTTCATCAAAGTGATTCTCATTTTAACGCTTGAACCGGGTTCATCTGGATCAAGTATCTTGCTGGCGTCCGTTGTCATTTCAAAAGACAGATAAATCCACCACTGAACTTCCGAAAACTGTCTACGCATGCGGAATCTTTGTTCCCAAGGAGATTTTTCGATGGATAAATTTCAGGAGCGCCGAGTCCTCGACAAGATATATGAAAGCCGCGCCTCTATCATTTATAGGGCTGTTCGTGGTCCCGAGCAACTGCCGGTAATCCTGAAAATGCTAAGGGAGGAACATCCGGCGCCTGAGGACATTGTCAAATATAAACAAGAATATCGCATTGAGCTGTCCTTGAAAACGTTGTCGAGCGTGATCCGGGCTTATAGTCTTGAAAAATACCGAAATGGTCTTGTTCTGGAGCTTGAAGATTTTGGTGGAAAATCTCTCAATTTGTTGATGGCTTCCAATCCATTTACTTTGGAAGACCGTCTCATTATTGCTATAAGGATAGGCGACGCTTTGGGGAATATTCATAGCGCTAACGTAATTCATAAGGATATCAACCCATCCAATATTGTTTTCAATCCCACTTCAGGTGAACTCAAGATCATTGATTTTGGTATCGCGACAGACTTAGCGCAAGAGGTCCCTGTATTGATGAGCCCTAAGACGCTAGAGGGATCCCTGACGTACATGTCGCCTGAACAAACAGGGAGAATGAACCGTCAAATAGATTATCGAACAGACTATTATTCTTTCGGTGTTACTCTCTACGAATTATTCACAGGGGGGCCTCCCTGTGAATCATTAGATCCTCTGGAGTTAGTCCACTTCCATGTAGCTCGGAATCCAATGCCTCCAAACGAAGTGAATCGCGAATTGCCGGAAAGCCTGTCGAATATTGTCCTTAAGCTAATGTCTAAGAACGCTGAAGATCGCTATCAAAGCGCTTTGGGGCTAAATGCAGACCTGGAATTCTGTCTGAATTTGATCCGATCTAACAGATCCAACGAGACTTTTCCTTTGGGTTGCTCCGATATACCCGAGAAATTTGTTATCTCTTCACAGCTATACGGCCGCGATTACGAAATGGATGGCCTGATAACCGCGTTTAACAGAGTGGAGGCAGGGAGCAAGGAGATCGCTGTAGTTTGTGGTGAAGCGGGCATTGGTAAAACGTCACTTGTTAGGCAGCTCTACAAGCCGGTAACAACTAAGCGTGGCTATTTTCTCTCAGGAAAGTTTGACCAGCTTCATCGAAACATCCTCCAAGGAGTAGTCGCGCCTTTTCGGGAACTGATCAATCAGTTGTTGAGCGAAAGCGATGATAACCTAAAACAATGGAAAAATAGAATGTTGGCGGCATTGGGTCCTAACTGCCAGGTAATGATCGATGTGATACCTGAAGTTGAACTCATTGTTGGTCCACAGTCCCCTGTTCCCGAATTGGAGCCGATTGAAGCCCTAAACCGATTTAGACTTGTATTTCAGAATTTCATTCGTGTTTTCTGTCGTCCTGGGCATCCTTTAGTGATTTTTCTGGACGATGTCCAATGGGCGGACAATTCCTCTCTCCAGTTGTTAGAATTGATTATGATAGACCCCGAGACACGCCATCTCCTTTTAATCGTTTCTTTCCGAGATGAGGAAGTAGATGTCCATCATCCTATCATTATAACTCTGGAATCTCTTCGAAAGGAAAATTTCAGTTCAAATGTCCTGCGCTTAGGGCGACTTCAGCTCGAACATGTTGTTGAACTGATTTCAGATACACTCCACAGGGACCATCTTAAAGTGGGCCAGCTTGCCGAGCTTATTCATCAGAAAACAGCCGGAAATCCTTTCTTTCTGAAAGAATTTTTGAAATCGCTCTATGAAGAAGGCCTTATCCAGTTCAATAGCGAGGCTGGAGGTTGGATATGGGCGATGGGGCAAATTAAACAATGCGCGATTACCGACAACGTAGCAGACCTAATGGTGAGCAAGATTCAGAAATTACCTCCTCTTGCTCGCGAACTATTAATGTTAGGCGCTTGTCTTGGCAATCAGTTTGGGGTCAATGCGCTTGCGTGGTCGGTTGAAAACTCACTCAAGAGTGTAGTCGTGGGACTTACTCCGGCAGTTACAGAGGGTTTGGTTTTCCCTGTAGGACCTTATTATAAATGGATTGAGCTGGGGGTCCTGGAGGATGCCGGCACTATGAAAATTGAGTATAAGTTCGCTCATGATCGAATCCAAAACGCTGTGTACTCACTGATTCCGGATAATGAAAGGTCGATCATTCACAGAAAAGTAGGCCGGACCATACTTAAGAATGTGTCCAAAGCTTATTCTGAAAATGTGATTTTTGAAATAGTAGACCAGCTTAATAAAGGATTCGAATTGATCTCAGATGACCAGGAGAAACTAGAACTGGCCGAAATGAACCTTAAGGCCGGGAGGAGAGTGAAGAACTCCTCAGCATATGAGGCCGCCTTCATGTATTTTCAGGCCGGACTGAAAGTCCTTGGAAAAGACGGTTGGTCAGAGCATTACGATATTACTTTGAAACTCTATCTGGAGATAGCGGAAACAGCTTATTTGACCGCCAGGTTCGATGAAATGGAGAAATTCTCGTCTGTAATCATGGAAAAGGCCAAACACTTGTTGGACCGGGTCAAAGTCTATGAAGTAAGAATACAGGCCGCAATTGCTTTAAATAATAGAGTTAGCGCTGTGAAAATCGCCTTACCGATTTTAGCCCTCCTGGGTGAGAGGTTTCCTGATAATCCAAGCAGCCTGAATGTATTGACTGATTTCGTCAAAACCAGGGCAGTGCTATTTAAACATGAGCCTACCGAACTTACTGGGCTACGAGAAATGAGTGACCAGTTCAAGCTGGCGGCGATGCGAATCATGTCGAGCGTGGTCTCGGCGGCGTACACCGTGACACCTAATCTTTTCCCCATGGTTATGTTTCGAATGGTACGCCTGTCTGTCAAATATGGCATAGCCCCCCAATCGGTTCTAGCTTTTGGGGGTTATGGGATAATTCTCTGCGCCAGGATAGGAGATATAGAGACAGCGAGGAAGTTTGGAGACCTGGCGCTGAACTTAATCAAACGATATGAGTTTGGGGAATACCACGCCAGGACAATTTTTATAGTCAATTCATTCATAAGGATTAGAAGTGAACCACTTCGAGCTGGGCTCAAACCTTTAAAAGACGCGTATCGGATAGGTTTGGAGGTAGGAGACATAGAATATGCGGCCCTGTCTGGAGCGTTTTTCTGTACCCAAGGATATGCGGCCGGAAAAGAACTGGCCGAACTTGAAAAAGATCTTGATCTTTATGCGACAGCCATCGGGAAACTCAAGCAGCGAACCACCGAGTTACTCACTAAGCTCTATCATCAAAGCGTCCTAAACTTGATGGAAGGCTCTGAAAATGTGTGTAAGCTTGTGGGAAGGGCCTATAACGAAGAAGAGATTTTGCCGTCTATGTTCAAATTAAACGAACGGTCTATCATTTTGGCCACGTTTATACACAAGCTCATTCTCTGTTATCTTTTTAGAGAATACCGGCAGGCTATCGAAAATTCCCAAATTGTGGAGAAATATCTTGATGGCGCTCAAGGGACTGTGCTGATCCCCTTGGCCATGTTCTACGGATCATTGGCTCGATTAGCCGTTTTTAGCGAATCAGACCAGAATGAGAAAGACGCAATTCTGAAAAAGGTGACTACGAATCAGAAAGTTCTTGGGAAATGGAGTAATACGGCTCCAATGAATTATTTGAACAAGTTTTATCTCGTTGAGGCTGAGCGGTCTAGAGTCCTTAAAGACTATCACAAAGCAGCTGATGATTACGACACCTCAATCAGTCTTGCCAGAGAAAACGAATATACAAATGAAGAAGCTGTGGCCCTTGAGAGAGCTTCCGATTTCTATTTGTCCATAGGTAAGACTATTGTCGCAAGGGCATACATGCAAGAGGCGCGATATTCGTACTTTAGGTGGGGCGCATTATCGAAAGTCTGGCATTTGGAGCACTTTTACGCAGACCTGCTCGTCGGTGGCTATTCGTCGATAGTTGGAAAATCAACGTCACTTGATGGATCTTCATTGGAAGTTTCTGAAGGATCACTGGATTTGTCGGCGGTCCTTAGGGCTTCCCAGGTTTTGTCCGGCGAGATTGTGCTTAGTGAATTGCTCAGAAAGCTGATGAAGTTGGTGCTTGAGATCGCCGGCGCTGAAAGGGGTTGCCTAATTCTGGTAAAGGAGGATTCGCTATTTATCGAAGCCAAGGCCAGTGTAGCCGACGTCGACAAATTCGAGCCAGCTACGGTCCGAATTGAGGACTGCAATGAAGTGTCCGTGGCGTTGGTGAATTACGTCGCTAGAACTAGGGAACCGGTGATTCTGAATGACGCGAAGAATGATGAGACATTTATACAGGACGAATATTTGAAGACAATTTGTCCAAGTTCGGTAATTTGCGTCCCTGTAATGCGAAGTGGTCAATTATTTGCGATATTATACATGGAAAACAACCAAACCATTGGAGCTTTCACTCCGGACCGGGTTGAAATGTTGAAGGTCCTCTCCTCTCATGCCGCAATATCAATTCAAAACGCTATCCTTTACAAGACAGTGGAGGAATCAGCGACAAGATACAGGTCTCTCTTTGAGAATGCCCAAGAAGCGATTTTCATACTTCAGGATGGACGGATTAAGTTCTCAAACCCCAAGACAGCCGAGATGACTGGATACTCCTCACAGGAGTTATCATCTTTAAGCTTCACAGATCTTATTCACAATGATGATCGGGACCAAATATTTGATCAAAACATTAGCGGCTTGAAAGATGTGGTCCAGTCGAATGTCTACTCTTTTAGAATTGTCCGAAAAGACAAGAGTTCTTTGTGGGGTCAGATAAACTCTGTATCAGTGAATTGGGAGAATGGACCGGCGACACTAAATTTCTTGACGGACATCACTGAACTCAAACGGGCGGCTGATCTCCACATCCGGACGGAGCGATTGAAGGCCATAGGTGAGCTTGCGTCAGGTGTCGCGCACAATTTCAACAACCTATTACAAGTGATAATGGCCGGTGTCGAATTAGCGCTCACTAATTTAGAATCGGGAGACACTCGCGCTCTTAAAGATTATTTGGAGCAAATTAGAGAATCTTCGAAATTTGGATCAGAGACGGTCAGACGACTCCAGAGCTTTGCCAAGATCCGTGCCGATGGGGCGCCAGCGGAAAACGCACGTTTTGATCTGTCTCAACTTGTAAAACAAGCGTCGGAGATAAGCCGCCCCTGGTGGAAGACCAACCTCGAAAAAGACGGTATCCATATAGAAATGGAAACAGATCTCAGTAATGGTTGTTTCGTGTCAGGTAAGGAAAGTGAAATCTTTGAAGTTCTTATAAACCTTATAAAGAACGCGGCCGAGGCAATGCCTCAAGGTGGCCTGATCAGCGTAAGAACTTCCGTTGTCGATGACCAGGTTGTATTCGAAATTGAGGATACTGGAACAGGAATTTCTGATGAGAATATGAAAAGGCTCTTTGAGCCATTCTGGAGTACCAAAGGCGACATGGGAACCGGGATGGGATTGTCTGTTACTCACGGGATATTGAGTAGTCATGGAGGAGAGATAACTGTAGCAAGCAAGGTAGGTGAAGGAACCACGTTCACGATCAAATTGCCGTTAGCCATGGCTGTTTTGGAACTATCTTCACATGCAATGTCAACAGTCCGTGATTCACAACTAAGGATACTCGTTGTCGATGACATAGCCCCTCTCCGTACACTCCTGCACGACCTGCTTATCTGTCATGGTCACACTGTTTTAATGGCAGAGTCCGGCATGCAGGCCCTCGACCTTTTTCGCAATAGCGAATTTGATCTTGTAATATGTGATTTGGGTATGCCGGAGATGAGTGGTTGGGAAGTAGGCGGAACGGTAAAGAAAATTTGCTGGGAAAAGCAAATTCCCAAGACCCCGTTCCTGATGTTGACTGGGTGGGGAGGGCAATCTTTAGGGACCGAAAGGATAGAACAGTCCGGGATCGATGGCATCCTCGAAAAACCGGTCAATATTCCGAAACTCTTTGAAACGATTCGCAAAGTAGTCTATGAGCGCGAGAAAAGTTAATGCGCCTGTCAATAAATCCTAAACCCATGCTTAGCCGATTGGTTGATCTGGTCAAATCATTACAGAATTGCTCACAATATAGGCGCCAGTAGTAATTCTTTGTCAATTCTTGAAGAAGTTCATTTAACAAGAGAGAGCCCGTATTTTCAGGGAAAGGCACAGCATTTCACATGATGCTCTACACAATTGGACATTCAAACCGATCCATGGAAGAATTTCTTGCCCTATTGAAGGGACACGACATCGACACGCTGGCTGATATCCGTAGCCTGCCTGGATCGAACAAGTATCCGCATTTTAATAGTGAGAATCTGGCCAGTGTTCTTCCTCAAAATGGCTTACAGTATTTCTGGCTGTCCAAACTCGGGGGGTTAAGACGCTCTCGTAAAGAATTTGCATCAAAAAACATCGGGTTAACCAGCCCAAGCTTCAGGAGTTACGCCGATTATATGGCCACTGAGGAATTCCGCGAGGGCGTATATGAATTAATTGAAATAGCGTCAAAATCGACAACCGCTTACATGTGCGCTGAAGCTGTATATTGGCGGTGCCATCGACGCCTCTTGAGTGACTATCTGGTGGCTCACGGCCTGAATGTGACCCACATCCTAAACCTAAAACAAGTCAGCCCTCACAAAATGACACAGGGTTCCCTGGTGACTTCTGAGGGTCTTGTGATATATCCGTCGCTCTCTTTGCCGGCTTGAAAGGGGGTGCGTTCAAAAGAATTCCCAGTGCTACAAAAATAATTGATGAAAAGAAAAAGAACAAAAACCCTTAAAGACTCACATTCTGTAAAAATTGGATAATAACATAAGCGCATAAGCTGCTTTAGAATAAGTAAACAGGCAGAAGCGGCGGATATGTCTCTCCTGAATCTCAAGAAAAGCACGCATAATCTAACGCTAAGCGCAATATATGAAAAAACCTTTTTTGATGGGCTTCATTATGACCTTGCCAACCTATACGGTCTCAATTAAATTAAAATCAGCTCAGCTTATAACTTAATGTTTCTTTGGAATTGTTTGTAAAATTACGTTTTGTTCAATTGATAGAATCGGAACAACAGGGTGTAATTAATGACAGGTCGGGAAACAACAGAACAAGCCCTTCCGCACAAGACAGCAGAGGAAATGGTGCGAACCAGCGAAGAAAAATACCGCTTGATAACCGAAAACATGAGGGACGTCATCTGGCAGACTACTCCAGACTTGGTCATCACGTACGTCACTTCTTCCGTCAAGAAGCTTCTTGGATATGAGCCTCAGGAGGTTGTAGGGAAGCATCTGACACATCTGTTGACTTCAGCGGGGCTGGAACTCCTTCGCTCCCGGTATCCTGACATCATGCGACGCTTGGCGGAACACAAGGAATTCGACAGCGAGGTATCCGTAGCAGAACAGATCAGGAAAGACGGAACAACTGTTTGGACTGAAGTGGTGACGACCCCAGTTTTCGGCAGCGCTGGAGAATTCATAGGATTTCAGGGTGTGACCAGAGATATCTCCAAACGCAAAGAGGATGAGCATGCGTTGCGGGTAAGCGAGGAGAAATATAGAAATCTGGTGGAAAGCATTAGCGACGTCATCTTCGAGATCGATGGACAGGGAGCGTTAACTTATATCAGTCCGGTGATCCGGCATGTGGTTGGATACGAGGCGGAAGACCTCATTGGGAAGGCGTTCCTGGGATTTGTTCATCCGGAAGACAGCGATCTACTGATCAAAAGATTTTCTGAACTCACTGAAGGGGTTGAG
>JACWAG010000390.1 GCA_014874425.1 Syntrophaceae bacterium
GGACTTGATCATGAAAGTTGAACGTGATCAAGGGCGTTTCCCTGAAGATGTTTCCGCTCAGAATTTGGGTTATGACATCCGATCAACCGATAGCCTCGGTAAAGTTCGTTACATAGAAGTCAAGGCCAGGTCGGGCCAGGGCTATGTGGCGTTAACCCAGAATGAATGGTTCAAGGCCAAGCGATTTGGAGACGATTACTACCTTTACGCCGTGTTTAACGCCGCCACGAACCCGAGGCTAGTCGTCGTCCAGAACCCAGCGGTGAATCTTACACCTGAAAGTGTTTTGCGAGAGGTTCGACATATTATTGGATTTGATCAGGTGTTCAGTGTCGGTCAAAAATTGAAGTACTTACAGTAGTGAAAAAATGATTCCAGCAAAGGAGATATTCATATGGCAGACGAAGCCTTGGAGCGACGGCAAGCTTTCCTTGAATCCATTGAAAAACTGTTTTCTTTAATTAGACAATGGATTGAAGATGTAGACTTAAAGATTGACGAAACAACGATCCCTATAGATGAACCCCCTGCCGGTGTCTACCAGGCCCCGAAATTAACTATTAGCGACAAAAAGCGCATACTTATTGCAGAATTGGTCCCCGTAGGGACGAATATAATTGGGGCTGACTGGCGTGTGGACATGGTTGGACCATACGACAAAGAAGTTCTCGTGTATTGGGTTACCGGAGCGCCAGAGATTGAGAAAACGGACAGAAATGAGACTGTCCACGCTGTAACACGCCTTTTCAAAGGGGCTGAACAACCAGGATGGTACTTGATAGAAGACACCAAACTGGGAAGGGCTAGGTCGTTAAACAAAGAATTGTTTATTGATCTGCTGGAGGAGGTCGCAAATCCATGACTTACGGTGATGACCCGTTAGAAAGCGTCTGGACTACCTATGTGACCACTCAAAGTAGTTTTAAGGTTACAAAAAAGGTTAGCGGTCGCAAGGACTTGTCGTTGTTAAGCAAAACAAACCTTGTTCCTGTAGATGGTCTCTCAACAACCAGCCTTATTAACAGCGCTCGTGATGAACTTGAAGATTTGCTGATTCTTGCGATGTGGGCGAAATTTGAGAGATACCTTATAGAATATATTCAGGGTGTTGGCGCTGTTTTGGACACAGCAAGGCCTGTCTCACTGGCCGGTAACCTTCACGAAAAGTTTGAGATGTCTGTCGAATCGTGGAAATCTACCGATGTCATAGACCTGTTTAAAGACATAGTTGACGAAAAACTTAGGGGACACGCGAAAAATATCAAGAAATACCGCGATTACATCGCTCACAAAAACCCTCGCAATGAAGACGCCCCGAAAACTGATCCGGCGACGGCATACAGGGTCTTATCAAACTTTATTCTGGTTATCAGATCTGAGGCGTCATGATTGCCAGTATTGGTATTAGTAGCCATCTCGGGCCGCGGGATTTAACGATTTACAGTAGTGGTGGGCCTCTGTGCCTGCAGAAACGGGAGATAAACAATTGTCCGGTCCAACCCGTCGTTTCATAGAAGAATCCTTCCCTGTCCGGGAAGTGAGCGCCGAATCCGCCAGGGAAAAGAGTATCCGGCATGGTCACATATCTACTCTGCACATCTGGTGGTCACGAAAACCGCTCGCTGCATCTCGGGCAATCAACTATGCGGCGTTGATTCCAGCCCCGAAAAACGACGAAGAGTGGAACAAGAAACGTAATTTCATCATAAATCTGTGCAAATGGGGAAATTCTAACGAACGATATCTTCTTGATCAAGCTCGTAAGGATATCCTCGACGCATACGGTGGTGTTCCGCCAAAGGTCCTTGACCCATTTGCTGGTGGGGGATCAATCCCTTTAGAAGCTTTGAGATTGGGATGTGAAACTTACTCCAATGATCTCAATCCAGTCGCTGTCCTGATGCAGAAATGCACGCTGGAATATCCCCAGAAGTATGGCACAAAGCTTCTTGACGATGTTGAGAAATGGGGAAACTGGGTCCTGGGAGAAGCCAACAAAGAGCTTGGTTGGATCTATTCTAAAGAACCTGACGGTTCTGTCCCGATCGGCTATTATTGGATGCGGACTATTCCTTGCCAGAACCCGACCTGTCGACATGATATCCCACTGACTCCTAACTACTGGCTCGCAAAAAAAGATAAAAAGAAGGTCGCCGCTTACCCAATTCCCACACAATCCGGCGTTGAGTTCAAGATTGTTGGGACTGGGTACGACAAATGGCCGGAAAATTTTGATCCTAATAAAGGCACAGTAGCCAGAGCTGTCGCTGTCTGTCCATGTTGCGGCACTTCCAATGACGCCAACACTACTCGCAAGCTGTTCCAGGACGGTAAATCAGGACAGAAGATGGTGGCCGTTATAACGCATAAAGAAGGCGTGACGGGCAAGCGATACCGCATCGCCACCCAATCAGACATTGATATATTCAATCAAGCTGAGGACTACCTCAAGACAAAACGGCAAACTCTTGTGAATCAATGGGGAATCGACCCTGTACCGGACGAGCCAACACCGGAGAGTAAAGGCAGTGGTGCCGATAGAGCGTTTTCAGTTCGGAATTACGGGTTGAACACTTGGGGCGATCTCTTCAATTCTCGCCAGAAGCTCAGCCTTATCACCTTCGTGGAAAAGGCCCGCCAGGCCCACTCAAAAATGGTGGAACAAGGTTATGAGAACGAATATGGGAAGGCCGTGGTGAGTTATCTTGGACTAATCTTTGGTAGGCTTGCTGATAAAAACTCCAATTTGGTAGGTGTTGATGTGACCCTTGAAAAAGTACAACACGTATTCGTTAGGCCAGCCCTTGGAATGGTCTGGGATTACGTAGAGATTAACCCATTCACAGATGTTGGATGGCCCAACATGTTGGAGTGGGTAAAATTGATTATAGCGCACCTGACTGCTCAAATGACCACCACTATGGTTAAATCTGGCAGTGCCTACGTCGCACAATGCACAGCAAGTAGCCTCCTATACGGCGACGACTTCTTCGATGTTGTTGTTACAGACCCGCCTTATTACGATAACGTTCCTTACGCATATCTCGCCGATTTCTTTTACGTCTGGCTCAAACGTTCGGTTGGACATCTGTATCCCGATCTCTTCTCCACGCCATTAACCCCGAAGAAAAATGAAATGGTCGCATATTCTGAAGTACCAGAAGGTTTTAAAGACGGGAAAGACTACTTCGAGAGGATGATCAAGAAAGCCTTTCAGGAAATTTACCGAGTTCTTAAACCAGATGGAATAGCCATCATTGTCTACGCTCACAAGACAACTTCCGGGTGGGAAACGCTGGTCAACTCTTTGCTAGACTCAGGGCTAATAATGACTGGAGCTTATCCGATTAACACAGAAATGGGGTCCCGGCTTCGAGCCCAAGAATCAGCTACTCTTGCTTCATCGATCTACATTGTTGCTCGCAAGATGGAGCGCCAATCAACTGGCTTCTACATTGACGTGAAAGAAGAGCTAAAGAAACATCTCGACACCAAGCTGAAGAGACTTTGGGAAGAGGGAATAGGCGGCGCAGACTTCTTCATAGCCGCAATAGGTTCGGCCATTGAAGTGTTTGGTAAATACGAAAAAGTCATGGACTACGAAGGGAATATAATCCGGGCCGACAGACTGCTCGATGACGTTTCGGAAATAGCTACCAATTACGCAGTCAGAGAAATACTACACAACGGATTTGCCGGAGAGATCTCGGATCTTACCCGATTTTATGTCTTGTGGCGTTGGAATTTCGGGGAGGCCAAAGTCCTTTTCGATGACGCAAGACGGTTGGCGCAATCATGCTCAATCGAACTAGGAACCGAATGGGGCAAGAATGGTTTTATCCTAAAGGAAAAGGAATTTATTCGAGTGATTGGCCCGGACAAACGTAAACTGGATACGTTGGACAAGTCTGCCGAACTTATCGACGTATTACACAATGTGTTGCTTCTTTGGGAAAAAAGCCAACGCCAGGAGCTTGTACAAGTTCTTCTGGACAGTGGCTACGGCCAGAGTGAAGCCTTTTACCGGGTTGCTCAGGCTATATCCGAAACCCTCCCGATCGAGAGCAAGGAAAAGAAGCTGCTTGATGGTTTCCTGTCAGGCAAGGAACGTGTCAAAGAAGAAATGAAGAGTAGTAAGGGTAAGCAGGATACATTATTTTAGTGACAACTGGAGACAACCATCATGAAAGACGACCCCAAAATACGTGTTGAAAATTATCTATCATCACTGAAACAACTTTTTTCTGATCTGAAACAATGGGCGGAACAGGAAAGTTTAATAGTCAAAGAGTCTGAGGTTTTGATTGATGAACCTCGACCCGGTAAATAC
>JACWAG010000391.1 GCA_014874425.1 Syntrophaceae bacterium
ATTTCATACAGCCAGTTTAGGCAGGATCTCGACCAAGGGTCAATAAAGTCGGTAATGTTGCAGGGAAACCGAATAAAAGGCACTTACCTCGATGGCAGCGGCTCTTTTAGAACTCTAGCGCCTAACGACCCTGAGCTAATCCCGTCTCTTATGAAAAACAGAGTAGATATACAGGTATCTCCCGAAGATGACAATCCCTGGTATCTGACAGCGCTTATCTCATGGCTGCCAATGATTTTTCTGATTGCGATCTTCGTGTTTTTCATGCGGCAAATGCAGGCGGGTGGTGGCAAGGCCATGAGTTTCGGGAAAAGCCGCGCGCGCCTCATTTCGGAGGACCAGAACAAGTTTACCTTCGCTGATGTAGCTGGTATTGAGGAAGCCAAGGAAGAGCTTTCTGAAATAATTGATTTCTTAAAAGATCCAAAAAAATTCACGCGTCTTGGCGGCAAAATCCCCAAGGGAGTGTTGCTGATGGGTGGCCCAGGAACCGGCAAGACCTTGCTAGCAAAAGCGGTAGCGGGCGAGGCCGGTGTCCCATTTTTTTCGATCTCAGGCTCGGACTTTGTTGAAATGTTCGTAGGTGTAGGCGCATCACGTGTGCGGGACCTGTTCATACAAGGCAAAAAGAACGCCCCTTGCATCATCTTCATTGATGAAATCGACGCGGTGGGTCGCCATCGTGGAGCGGGTCTTGGCGGCGGACATGACGAACGGGAACAGACTCTTAACCAGTTGTTGGTTGAAATGGATGGTTTTGAAACGAACGAAGGAGTCATACTAATCAGCGCTACGAACAGACCTGATGTCCTTGACCCCGCGTTATTGCGCCCCGGTCGATTTGACAGACAGGTAGTTGTGCCTCCGCCGGACGTCAGAGGTAGAGAAGCCATTTTGAAAGTTCATACCCGAACGACCCCCATGGCCGACAACATCGATCTCCGCTCCATCAGTCGGGGCACACCAGGTTTTTCCGGAGCAGACCTTGCCAACCTCGTGAACGAGGCGGACTTGAACGCGGCAAGGCTTAACAAGAACACCATAGACATGAGCGATTTCGAATTTGCGAAGGACAAAGTTCTAATGGGTGTGGAACGGCGCAGCCTAGTAATAAGCCTGGAAGAGCGCCGCAACACTGCGTATCATGAAGCCGGTCACGTCTTTGTCGCTCGGAACATCCCAGGGACTGACCCGATACACAAAGTGACCATCATCCCCAGAGGTAGAGCCCTTGGAATTACCCAGCAATTGCCGCTCGATGATCGTCACACCTATGACAAAGAATATTTGCTAGCCCAGATCGCTGTCCTAATGGGTGGGAGGGCGGCTGAACAAATTTTCCTGGAGCACACGACTACTGGAGCAGGAAACGACATTGCACGCGCCACCGAATTGGCTCGAAGAATGGTATGTGAATGGGGAATGAGCGATGCTCTCGGTCCGCTAACCTTCGGACAGAAGGAAGAACAAATCTTTCTGGGCAAGGAGATGACCCGACATCGCGATTATTCCGAAAGCATCGCGATCTTAATCGATGATGAAATACGGCTTATTGTAAATCAAAACTTCGAACGCGCCCATTCAGTCATCGAAAAAAACAAAGAAACGGTTTCAAAGATCGCTGAGGCTTTGCTCGAGAGAGAAACACTGGACGCCAACCAGATTGAAACAATTATCGAAGGCAAGGACCTTCCAAAAATGGAAGCCGGCAACAATAAATCCTCAACTGAACCAGAAGACCCAGGAAACAAATCTGATGAAAACTCCGGCCAACCTGTTTTAGAATCTTCGGCGGCAACTCCTGACCCTGAGTAGGCCTGAACAAGTCAGATATAATTAGTTGATCGGCAATCACCTCACTGGTGTGACCATGAGGAAATTTCTACAGTCTGAAACGCGCCGGCCCCAAAGCCGGCGCCACTATGTTACGGCAGGTCGATCACGCGTTCACGGGCGCCTATTCCCCGAACTTGCGCAACATCGAAAACGGAGTTTAGTACTCAATGGCGAAACTGAAACCTTTGTTGATCGAGAACTTTTACGGACTGCTGTTTACCGAATTCAGAACCAAAGTAATGGGGGTGATAAACACCACACCAGATTCATTTTCAGACGGTGGGGTCCATTTTGGCCATGATATAGCGGTAGAAACTGGCATCAGGATGCTCGACGATGGGGCGGATATCTTGGACATTGGTGGGGAATCGACTCGCCCTGGATCACTTCCAGTTGGAATTGAAGAAGAAGTTAGGAGAACAGCCCCTGTAATCTCGGCCATTTGCCGTCAAAGACCGGAAGCCGTGGTATCGATTGACACTCGTCGTAAAGAAGTGGCCCAAGCGGCTCTAGATGCCGGAGCCATCATTATCAACGATGTTTCTGGCTTTAGGGATGATCCGGATTTGGAAGTGTTGGCAAAAGACAGTGGGGCCTTCCTGGTTGTCATGCATATGCTGGGGGCTCCGCGAACCATGCAAACCAACATTCATTACGATTCATTCCCGGGGGATATTTATACTTTCTTCGAGAGAAGAGTTGCTGAATTGCATGATATTGGGGTCCCCAGGGAGAAAATTATAATTGATCCGGGTATAGGTTTTGGCAAAACCTTTGATCAGAATTTAATTCTTATCAACCGCCTCAATGAATTTTCCAGACTCGGCAAGCCCATACTTATGGGACCATCACGTAAGGCGTTCATTGGAAAGATAATTGGTGAATCTGAAGCGTCGAAACGAGATGTCGCGACCATGGCGGCCATATCGATGTCCATTTGTAGAGGGGCTGCTATAGTTAGAGCCCATGACGTCAAATCGACTGTACAGGTTTCCAGGGTAACTGACGCTATTCTTAGAGAAAAGATCGAACCTTGATTGTTGGTGTCGGAATAGACTTGGTCAGCGTTGCTCGTATGAAGAAAATTCTTGGACAAGCATGGGCGCGTAGGTTTGTCGAGCGTGTTTTCACACCCCAAGAAATTGCCCAGTGCTCCAAAACCCTAAAGCCCGAGGAGAGGTTTGCTGGTAAATTCGCCGCTAAAGAAGCTGCTGTAAAGGCGTTGGGGACCGGATTCTCTGGAGGGATTTCCCCGAAGCAAATAATGATCACTGGAGGAGTCGGGCAAAACCCTTGCATAGTTCTGTCCTCCATGGCCGGAAAGGTTGCTGAATCAATGGGAATAGATAATATTGTTGTTTCCATCTCTCACACAGATGGTATAGCCTCGGCCATTGCGATTATGGAAAAGACATCACGCAATTTCTGATGGAAACCAGGTTTACAGGGCCTGAGCTATTATAACTTTCAAATATCTCGTTTCCGGCATGGCAGTTAAGGTCGGGTGGTCCGGCCCTTGTCCCAAAACGTCCAGGACCCTAAGATCTCTACCATTTCTATAAGCCGCAATATTGATGACTTCAAGAAAGTCCGGCAACCCCATATGGCCGGAACACGAACAGGTGACAAACAATCCGCCAGGTTTTAATCTTTCAATCGCCCTTTTGTTCACATCTATGTAACCTTGCCGTCCTTCACGGATTTTTGACCGACTTTTGATAAAAGCTGGCGGATCCAAAATTATCACATCCCACTTTTCCGATCCACTTTTGAGGAATTGCAGAACATCTGAGCGGACAGCATTGATCCGTGATTCGTAATGGTTCATGCAAGCGATTTGGGAAGCGAGTTGAAGGGCTGCTGCAGAAGAATCCACCGCAGTGACTGACGTGGCCCCTGCGGCAAGAGCATGGATACCCCAAGCTCCTGAATAACAATAAAGATCAAGAACCGACGCGTTGTCGGGTATGTATCGATTCAACAGCGGCCTGTTAAATTCCTGATCCAGAAAAAAACCGGTCTTTTGACCGTTGATCAAATCAGCAACGAATGAAATATCCTTTGATTTAAATTTGATACCATGGACACTGGAACCTAGTTTGACTTCCTTGAATATTGGGACCCCTTCAAGAGTCCTTATGGAAGAATCATTTCTAACAACTATGGATTCCGGAGAAATCAGACTTTCTATCGCCTCAAGTATGGTGTCCAGGATGGTGTCTACACCTGCGGTAGAGCTTTGGAGCGCTACATGTCGTCCGTAAAGGTCCAACACCAGACCCGGCAGCAAATCAGCTTCCCCGAAAAAGATACGGTAAGCTTCCCGATTCCTGCAGTATGCCTGCCTTCGTTCAAAAGCCGTTTTGAGCCTACCCAGGACAAAATCGACGTCTATCGAGACCTTCTTCCTTGAAAGTAACCTGGCGGCAATGAGACTTTTCGGATTGGCGTAAGCTACCCCCAAAAATTCACCGGAGGAATCCATAACATCATATATTCCACCAGAGGAAAGATCTTTAAC
>JACWAG010000392.1 GCA_014874425.1 Syntrophaceae bacterium
CCTTTTCCACGAGATAAACCTGATAACCTGCGCCTGCTGCGCCTAGAGCGGCCGTAATACCGGTAATCCCGCCGCCGATAACTAAAAGCGCCTTTTCGTTCGGGTCAGTATATGCGGGCCTATCTTCATACTTTCCCGCCTTGGTTATCCCCATCCGCATATAGTCTTCGGCCAGCATCTGCGTGTCTTCATCATTTGCAGGATGGCACCACACAACATGTTCCCTGAGGTTCACTCTTTCAGTGATAACGTTCTCAAACGTAAATTCCTGCTGAAATACTCTTGGAGATGGGCCTGCGATAACGACGACGGTAAGGTTTTCCGTGGCTATATCATTTCTGATGATCGCCAATTTTTCTGGGGCGCTCCAGTACGGCTCGGCCCTGCATACAATAGCTTTGAATTCTGAAGTGGCCACAGAAGAAAGAGCGCCGATGTCCAGGGCTTCGCCGATTCCATAGCCGGTATCAATGTATACTCCAATTTTGTGATCCATGGACTTACCTCCCCACCGTATCCTGAAGGGCCTTTAAGGCAGCCCCAGTTGAATCTTGCAGGCACGTTCCAACGTCCATTGGCCGCTTGGAAACTCCTGCAGCATGAATTCCGGTATCTGAAACGATAAAGCCGTAGTCGTCATATTCCACTCCGGGCGCCGGCGCCTTCTCGATGCTCGTGGTCGGCTGCATACCTGTGGCGAGGACCACCATGTCAAAGGTACTACGAATCCTGGCCCCGGAAAGAATATCTTCTCCCTCGACTATTATGTCTTTTGTCACAGGGTCTTCATACACATTGACAATTTTACCTTTGGTCAGGTGTATTTTCTCATCGTTACGAACCCTGTCAAAGAAATATTCAAATCGCCCGTAAGCTCTAAGATCAATATAAAAGATATGCGCCTCAGCGTCCGGATTGTAGTCCCGCAGGTAGGTAGCCTGTTTCAAAGAGGCGAGGCAGCAAATGGACGAGCAATAGGGCAAATGATTTTCGTCTCTGGAGCCCGCACATTGCACGAAGGCCAAATTGTAAACTTTCTTGCCATCCGATGGCCTTACAATCTCACCGCAAGTAGGGCCGTTTGGGGCAGCGAGTCTTTCCATCATTACATTTGTGATGACGTTCGGATATTTTCCAAACCCGAGTCTGTCCAGTTTGGTAGCGTCATATGGGACCCATCCGGTAGCCCAAACGATTGATGAAACCTGAACTGTCAGAATTTCCGGCTTGGCTTCCAGATCAAGCCTTATCCCTTTGGACTCAAGGGACTCTACGAAGCTATTGAAGCCGACAGACCCTACGCTCTTTTTAAGGGCTTCGGCGTCAGCGACGAGATTCATGGGATAAGCCATTTCGTACGGTAAACGTACGGCTTTGGTCATGTCCATCCCGTAGTTAAATTCATTCGGGATATCAACCGGGCAATCTTCAACACATTTTGAAGTGCTAGAATGGTCTTCAACATATCTCGGCAATATTTTTATTGTTGCAGTGTAGGCCCCAGGGGCGCCTGAGACATTTTCGACACTAGCAAGGGTGTACACGGTGACATCTGTGTTTTTCCTGATTCTCTTGAAATTGATTTCAAGACCACAATTAGGAGGGCAAAGCTTCGGAAAATATTTATTCATCCGGGCTACTCGGCCCCCAAGGTAGGGTAGCCTTTCAACCAGGATCACTTTGCAACCAACCTCCGCAGCTTCCACCGCAGCCGTGATACCACTTATACCGCCCCCTACGACCAAAACGGTCCTTTCTCCAGCCATGCTTCCTCCCAATAAAAAGGTTCTGAGGGAGCATTTGCCCCCTCAGTCTGCTTCCTCTTGCATTCGAGGGACCCCGGAGGCGGATACCACCTCCGGGATTTCTAAGGTAAGTTAAGAGGTTAGTTGACGATAGAGAGAACGGGTACCTTCCTCATTTCCCAAGCGCCGTTTTTGTAGGTAGCGTTGACGAAGACCTTCCAGTTAGCTTCGTCGATAGTTGGGAAGTCATTGCGGAAGTAGTAGCCCGGCCAACGGGTTTCTTCACGGAACAGGATCGAGCGAACATGAACTTCAGCCTGATACATTCTCTGAATGTTCTCATGGCAGCGCATAAGCTCATGCAGGTCCTCTGCCGCCAGTTTCGCGGAGTCTTCCTTCAACCAAGCCAACAGCTCAAGGGCTCTATCCAGTTTAGCCTTGTTGGTTTTGAAGCCTGAGGTCACGCCCGCGGCATATTCATCCATGATTTTCTGGAGGCGGAACATGAACATTTTCGGTTTCATGAACTCGGGGTTGATGTTCGGGTCACTTGACTTGGCTCCGAATTCCACGAACAGATCCATCGGTTTCAGGATCTCTTTCTTCAGAGCTTCAACCTTTGCCGCATCCACATTCGGCTGGGTGTTGTTGTCGACTACGAAACGAACCATCGACTTGCCGGCCGCTCGTCCTTCAGCGTGTGAACCAGAAGAGAACTTATGGCTGGATGCGCCTGACGCATCACCGGCGCAGAACAGACCCTTAACTGTGGACATATATTCATAGCCCCAGAAGTATTCCTTCGGAGCGAGGTCCTTCGGACCACTAACCCATGCGCCGGAAGCGCCTGAGTGAGAACCAATGAAGTACGGCTCGGCCGCTGCGATTTCAGAGGCTTTTTCTTCAGGCTGAACGTTGGTTCCGGCCCACAGAATGGCCTGGGAGATTGTCATATCCAGGAAGTCTTCCCAAGCTTCCGCCTCGAGTTCCTTCATTTTTTTCTTGTAAGCCTTCGGGTCGTCCTTAAGAGCGTTAGCTATATTTTGAATAGCTTCTTCTGTTCTCATAAAGATCGGGCCTTTGCCTTCGAACTCATCGAGCATGCCAAGGTAGTTACGGAGGTTAGCCGGGATCGGTTTTACTTTTCCGTATTCGCCCCATTTGGCAAGTTCATCCTTACGCTCGACCATGTACTCGCCACCGAAAGCGTTAGTGGCTCTGGACTTGAACAATAGGAACCACGCGCCAACCGGTCCGTATCCATCCTTAAAACGAACAGGGATGAAACGCACTTCCTGACAGGTCTGCTCAGCGCCGGCGATCAATGTGAAATAAAGGCTGGAGCCGGAGTTCCAGGGCGGATACCAGGCTCGACCAAGACCTTCACCGGTGCTTCTTGGTTTGAATACGTGAACAGCGCCACCCATTGCGGCTAGGACTGCTTTGGCCTTGAATACATAGAATTTGTTCTCACGAGTGCTAAAACCGACCGCGCCTGCGACTCTCTCGCCATCCATCAACGGCGTGGTGATGAAAACTCGCTCGAAATACTCATGACCATACTTGGCCAGCGCGTTCTTCGCGGCTTCGGCCACGATAACCTTATAGGATTCACCGTTAATCATGAGCTGCCAACGGCCTTCATGAACATACTTTCCTTCGGCGTCCAACCAGATGGGGAGGCCCCATTTCTCGAACAGATGGACCGAGGAATCAACGTGACGAGCTATATCATAAACGATGTCTTCACGGGTAATACCCATGAGATCGTTACGGACGTAACGGACATAATCTTCACAAGTGTTATTGCCGCTGTTTATGTCAACATACTGGTTGATGGCAGACAGGCCCATGGCCACGGCGCCGGATCTATCCATAGCCGCTTTATCAACCAATGTTACCTTCAAATTATTTTTCGCCGCCCAATATGAGGCTTCAACAGCGGCTCCACAGGCCGCCATACCACCACCACAAAGGAGAATGTCAGTGGTTACTTCTACATTTTCAAAATTGGCCATTATTAGCTTCCTCCTAAGGAATTACTTCTTAACCGTGGGTAGCGCGGCGAGCTTCAGAGCAGCCGGCTCGTTGTACAGGCACTGGCTTGCCAGATCCGTTGTCACTTCACCGAAACCACCATCAGGAACAGCCGTCCCTTCCTGTGTCTTACGGATCGGGAACTTGAACCTTTTTACCTGGCCATTACGGAATTTCACCGTCCACATAATGTCTTCGGAACCTCTTAACGGTACGCATGAAGCGCCCATAGGCACGAAGTCCGCATAACCACGCACGTCAATCGCCTGCTGGGGGCAGATCTTAACGCAATTGTAGCATTCCCAGCACATTTCAGGCGCGCGGTTCCATGCTTTCATCGTCTCTTTGTTAAGAACCATCAAATCATTCGGGCAGATGTACATACAAGCGGTTTTATCCTGCCCCTTGCATCCATCACATTTTTCCATAATTACAAAACTTGGCATGAACTATCCTCCTGGTGTGATAAATCTTTTCTCTAATCGAAAAACTGACGTTTAATTTCATAATTTTGGACTCAAACGAATAAACGGGCTCCTCCTTTCTCAAGGTAGTCATCCATTCCTGGAAGATCTTTTCCAAGCTAAAGGCGCTTTGTCCCCGAGACCCCTCTTTATCCTCCGTTCATGAGAACGGCCGAACCCCGAACGTAAACATCGGTACCAACGGCCACCGGATTATGCTTAGTCTCTGAGAAAAATCGGTACTGTGTGGAACTTCCGAGAAAAAGTTTGACCATTTCAACTCGACGTGGATCTAATTAGCGCTGAAATACTAAATTTGGATATCCAGCTAGGCCTTGGATGACCTAAGCAATAATGAATTGGTCAATTGAATCAAATCCTATCCCTTTTGTCAAGAGAATTTTTGGAGAATGTTTTCCAAAAGTCTGACAAAAACAATTGTTTATTTTGCTTGAGGGATGCCGGTTAATATATTACTATAAATGTTTTGTTATTCGCTAACTCGAAAGGATCATCCAGGATGGCGACTGTCTCCAGAAACGACCCCTGCCCTTGCGGTAGCGGGAAAAAATTCAAGCACTGTTGTTTACCAAATCAGTCGGTTGATCAAAGAACCCCTCTCCCGAATTCCATACAGGAAAAAGTAGCCCAGGCGTACAAGCTCATGTCAGAGAAAATGTGGGACGAAGCAATCTGTGACTTCAAAGACTGCCTCAATGACAACCCAGAGTCCTCCGAAATTTTGCAGGCGATCGCCGGTTGCTACGACGGGGCTGAAGATTACCTCATGGCTGCGGAATATTATGAAAAGGCCCTGCTCGACCCTGACTTGGCCCAAATTCCACTCATACGATACCGACTTGGAGTTTCTCGTGCTTGCGCAGGGAGAATTGAGAAGGCCCGTGAATCATTTGAGCAAGCTTTGGAGCTTTTTCAAAAAGCTCAAGAAAAAGATGCCGTCAAGAAAATCCTGGAAGAATTGTCCGCCATTGAGGCGGGAGTAAAAAAACCGCAATCATTTTTAGCCCAAGTACAACTCCAGCGGGCTTTCTCAGATTTCGAAGATGAAGATTATCAACAAGCGGCGGCAAGGCTCGAAAAAGTCGCGGCTCTTGACCCTGAAAATTCGGCAGTTTTTTATAACCTCGGCGTAGCATATACTTTCTTGAAAAGGGAAGACGCAGCCCTATCGTGTTTTGAAAAAACCGTTCAGTTGGACCCGGACTATGTAACCGCTTACTACAACATGGGACAGATTTGTCTAATAGTTAAGCGCGACTTCTCCCGTGCGTTAAATTGTTTCGATAGAGCAATAGCCTTCAAGGAGAATTACATCGGTGCGCATCATCAAAAAGGGGTTGCCTATGAGATGCTGGGTGACATGGACAAAGCACTGGAGTGCTGGCGGAAAGCTCTAGATCTCGACCCCGGAAACAAACAGGCATTGGAAAATATCGAGCGGGTTCAGAACAAACCTAGCTAATCATAGACGTTGGAAAGGACCATAAATGAAATTTCGAGCCGAATCAGGCGAAAATCAAGAGAGAATAATGACGTGGGACGACACCTTTTGCTTCAAGTGCCACTCTGGCATAGACTGTTTTAATTCGTGTTGTAAGGATGTAACAATTTTTTTGGACTCGCTGGATGTCATTCGATTGCGAAAAGCACTCAACATTTCCTCAACTGATTTTCTTGAAACTTATACACATAGGGTGTTGTCTCAAAAAAGTGGTTTGCCTGCGGTCGTCCTTAGAATGAACAAGGATGACGACAAGAAATGTCCGTTTGTGACCGA
>JACWAG010000393.1 GCA_014874425.1 Syntrophaceae bacterium
CATACTCTCTCTTGTTTCCAAACAGAATTAAAAATATCTCAGATGAGTCATATCCGCAAAGGCCCAGATCTAACCTCCAGGAACCTTGAGATATACTCGTGACACCTGTTTGCTAAGAAACGCGAGTAACTGAGGGGTTACGCGGCGGGCACAACTGGTGCAATCCTTCCCTACGTAATGGCGGTATGATGATTGATCTGACCAATCTCAATAAGGTGATTTCCATTGATCCAAAGGCGCACAAGGCCGTGGTCCAGCCGATCATCAGCAATCGGGAGATCCAACATCATCTGAACGCTCAAAACTTGTCCTATCCTAGCGGACACTGCCCGCCGGTCAAGTTGAGCGGTTATCTCCTGGGTGGGGGGATGGCGTGGAATCAGGGTGTATGGGGAACTGGAATTGGCAGCGTCGAAGCGGTTGAGTTGGTTACTCCCGATGGAGAAATGATTACCGCAAACAAAGACCAAAACAATGATTATTATTGGGCTGCGCGCGGAGCTGGCCCCGGCTTCTTTGGGGTTGCGACGCGATACCATCTCAATCTTTATGATTTGCCCAAAGCGATAGCCTGCAGTTCTTATTTTTATCCGATCCGCGAAGTCGGCGCTGTTGCGCAGTGGCTCGAATCCATAGCAATTACATTGCCGGAGAACATTGAATTGAGTCTGTTCCTGCTGAGCGCCCCCCCTGAGCTAATGGAACAATGCAAGGCAGATGCAGGCAAAGTCTGCATGGTAACCGCAACGATTTTTGCCAATTCGATGGAGGAGGTTAAGACTTCGCTCAAACCTCTGGATGCTTGCCCGATCATTGAAAAATGCCTCTCGAAGACAGTCGCAAAGCCTTACAATTTTGAAGCTTTGTTTGACGCGTCCGGCGCTCTGTGGCCTGCCGATCATCGCAACCAGGTTGAAGCAGTGTTCTCCGACGCCAAGCTGGCCGATGTGTTCAACGCAGTCCTGGACCATTTTTTGAAGGCGCCGTCACCCACCAGTCTCATCATGTTTGCAATTTTTACCGGCCCCAACATTCCAGCTCCACTTCCCGATGCCGCATTCTCCATGAGCGCCCATTATTATGGCGGACCATGGACGCAGTGGACAAAAGCGGAGGACGACGAAGCCAACACGCAATGGCACAGAAAGTGCCTGGAACTCCTTAAGCCGTTTGTCGCAGGGTATTACATAGGCGAATCGGACACGGTCACTTATCCAAACATCGTTCAGGAATCGTATACCGAAAGCAAGTGGAAACGCCTTCAAGAGTTACGAAAGCAATATGATCCGGATGGGGTGTTCTTCAATTATTTCAATGGACTAGGTTGAAATCAGACCGGGTATAAGGGGCATCAGAATTCCGCACTAAGTGTCACATCCATAGCGAAGATCGGGTCGATGCCCCGATCCGGATTGATACCGAACATGTTTCCCGGGAGCGGGTTCTTCCATCCCGGGTTGGAGCGATCGACACACGCGAACTTGAACCAGTTCCCGGGCTGAAAAAAGCCAAACGTTCCGTTGAGGATATATCCTTCCAGAAGTTTCCAACCGAACCCTGCATCGAATTCATAACCGAGATTGGAATCAGGTATTGCCGGCGCCGGTTTCTCGAAAGTCCCTTTTCTGATGTATTCGACGAAGCCCGTTGTTATTCCGGTGGTTTGAGCCTGTGGAGCTGGATGGTCAATAGCAGGTTGGATAAAGCCCCATCCATAGCCATGGGATAGTCTCTGGGCAAAGAACCCTGTGGCAAAAATATTCAGGTTTACAGCCGCCGCATAGTCCAGTCTAATTCCGTACACGTTGGCGTCGGTCAGATAACCGCCACTGGTGATGGCTGAAACCGAGTTGTTTCCTGTCCCGTATCCGTTGACAAGGATCATGCTGTAAGGGCGAAACAGTCCACTGTTGGTGAGAAGATCATCGTAGCGTAAGTCCTGTCTGTCGATAACAATGCCATGTCTCCTGTCAGTACCCGGGATCCATGACCAAATCAGCGAGAGTTTCGCGGGACCAACCAAAGCTCCAGATTCCACCATGTAACGCCAATGCTCGATGTAGCTTTTTCTGAAGAGATGAGGGCTGAACGTCAGCGCTCCCTGTATTACTATCGGCGGGAACGCCGGATTGAGATTGCCGTTCATGTTGGGTTGCAGTCTGACAGTCTCGTAATACCAGTCAGCCTCGGCATTGAAAAAGACCTTTCCGTCAAAATATTTCAAGAACACTCCACCGAACACGGCTTCCAATTGCTCGGGGAGAAATTTTCTCTTGTCCGCTGGATCGTTTACGGCCTCAGGCCCGACACCAAAAGAGTAGCCCTCTGCGACAATACCGCTACTGAACGCCCGCGAGTCATAGGTCAGGAAGGCGTTCAGGTCATAACGACGTCCATTGCTTTTGTCTAATGGGTTGAAGTATTGGAAACTAATTCCTGTCGGCTGCACGTAAACCTGGTCTATCTGACGACGGTAGGGATACCACCCCAGACCAAAGCGCGCGGGACCCAACGGAACCACCAACAAAATGGTTTCGATGGAAGTGTTGTCCGCTCCGTTGAACATCAGGCCCGTTCCAAACAGGAATGGTCGTTTGCCCACTACAATAGTTCCCCATGGAGTTTGGGCTCTGACCCACAGCATGTTCCAGTAACCGGGAGAGAAGGACTGGCCCACTCCAGGAATGGTCATTGTGCTGTACCAGGAACCGGCGGTCAGATTTCCAACAGCGTCCCAGTGCTTGGGAGACTGGTCTGCCGGGTATCTGACGTTGCTCAGGTTTTCGCTGAACCCCCACCCACCTACGTGGTATTTGCCTCGAATTGTTATGGCTTCGTTGATTTTTATTGTAGGGTCGATATCCATCATCATCGTTGAATTTGCGGCATCGGCGCCTGAACTTGTTAGGCTGGTGATGCGATAGCCGAGCCATCCGTTCGAGGACGCGGCGCCACCACGTCCAGGGTCAGCGTTGTCGACATCGTAAGAACCGAAAAACCCCCTTGATCCCAATTGAGAGTACGTCACATAGTCCCAAATGAAGGCGCCCCGGAAGGAAAACTCAAAAGACGCGGCAGGAGATATACCAAGGAAAAGTATAATCCACAAAGATATTCCGAAGTAAAATAAGGACTTGCGACTCATCTCCCACGCCACTGATTACGTCAGGTGTCCAGGAATTCCCCTGCGATTTAAATGCCTCGCCGACGATCTTACCGTCCTCGACAATGACCCATGCAAACGGGCCTCCAAAGCCTGGACGGGATCCCAAAACAACATGGAAGCAGGACATTACA
>JACWAG010000394.1 GCA_014874425.1 Syntrophaceae bacterium
CCGTTAGGCATGGCTTCGTAGGCGTTGCGTAGAAGATTGAAAAAAACTTCTTCTATCGCAGCAGGATCAACTTGCGCCTTGGGTGGAATCCTTTCAGCGTCAATGCTAAATCCTACTTTCCTTACCAACTCTTCAGGTAATTCATTGAGCGCCTTGTCCCTTGCCCGTGTAATTAACTGTACCAGGTCAGTTCTTACAAAATTAAATTTATAGAATTTCGAGAAGCGGACATATTCCTCGATATCCTTGACCATCTTCTCGAGACGACTGACATCGTTTAGGATAATTTCCGTGTATTTCGAGGTTGATGAATTCTCCTCGAACATCTTATGTAATCTCAGTGCGAAACCTCCCAACGAGGTAAGGCAATTCCTTACTTCATGGGCGACGCCTTCCACAACCTTGCCAAGAGACGCCAGTTTTTCCGACTGTTTTAGCCTTTGTTCGACGGCGTATAGGCGAGTCAGTTCAGCGACAACGATTACTATGCCGCGGGCACGATTATTTTCCTTGATTATTGATGTGGAAAGATAGCCAGGGAACGTGCTGTTGTCCTTCTTCCTGAAATGGAACTCTCCTTCGACTTTTCCAGACCGCAATGTGTCTTTGACAAGATCACGGTGGAGCAGTGTGCGGGCTTCCCCTCTCACGAGGAAGTGAATATCCTTGTCTTTCAATTCTTCGAATGAATAACCCCAGAGTCTGGAGGCCGCCCGGTTGATTGACTGGATGCTCCCCCCCGAGTCTGTGGTTATGAGCGCTTCGTTTATGATGGTAGTCAGATGCGCCAGGTATTTCTCACTTCTTCGGATTTCCTTCTTGAGCCTGACGTTTTCGTCACCAAATCTCCGATTTTCAAGGAGCTTCAGCGCAAGATCCACCACGTCTCCGACAACGAAAGGCTTGGTGAGATAGTCATCCGCTCCCAGCTTCATTGCTTTCACGCCAACCTGAGGATTGTCCGCTGAGGACATGACTATCACGACAGAGCGCGGCAACTTTTCTTTTGCGAAACGGAGCATCTCAAACCCATCGATTCTGGGCATGTGAACATCGATTAGAGCTACGTCCGGGTTTTCTTTAAGTAAAAGATTCTTACCTTCAGATCCGTCGAAAGCCTGGAACACTTCAAATCCATGTTCTTCAAAGACATCCCTGAGCATGTTATTCAGGATTTTTGAATCTTCAGCGATCAGTAATTTAGGATTGTCGAGCCCTGAGGCCATTTTTAAAAACCACAACTATTTGTTAACAAAACGTTTACGACACTCGTCAGAACAAAAGTAATAAGTCTTTCCATGAATTCTTAAATGCGTCGCGTCCCGGGCTAAGACGTAAGTGCCACAGACAGGGTCCTTTACCATCTGGTTGACACTCACCGGTTTGTGATCCCCATCAAGAGAGTCTCTATTCAAACCGGCTCCAATAGCTACAAGGGCCCATCGCAGGACCCTGTACACCACATAAATCCATATCACGGTAATCAGCAGCCTGAGCAATTCAGACTCCTTCCAACTTATTGACGGCCTTGAAAAGACGTATTTTACGGAGTTCTTCAGGACCCAGCTTGCCCAGAAGCTCTCTTATAGTCAATTTCAATCCGGGATGTACAAAATCCGGAGCAATCTCTGCTAGGGGGGCTAAAACAAATCCTCTGGTTTCCATACGCGGATGCGGCACTTCCAGAGTATCAGATGAAAAAACCTTGTCCGCAAATAGCAGGAGATCAAGATCTATCTTCCTGGAGCGATCACTCTTGTGACTATGATTCTTGCCCAACGCCCTCTCAATTTTTCTCAGGTCGTAAATCAGGTCAAAAGGGGACATTTCGACCTGCGCTTCCAGGACAGCGTTCAGGAATTCGGGGCCGTTGTCTTTTAGACCAACTGGTTCCGTCTTGTAAAGGCTGGACACTTTTCTAAGGTACACCCATTTCAAGGTCCCAATTTTTTCCATAGCCTTGTAAAAGGTATCTTCCGGATCTCCCAGGTTAGCTCCAAAACCTATGTATGCCAGTGAACACATTATTTCCCACTTTCAACTCTGTTTGACAAACAGCCTATACCTTCAATCACGACCTGAACTGTGTCACCATCGGCCATAGGGCCAATACCTGATGTGGTCCCGGTCGCTATGACATCACCGGGATACAGTGTCATTACACTCGTGATATACTCAATAAGCTTGTAAGAGTTAAAAATCAGGTTAGATGTTCGAGACGACTGTTTCGCCTGTCCGTTTAGCAACAGGTCGATTTTAAGGTCTGAAGGGTCAACATCAGTTTTTATCCAAGGACCTATGGGGCAAAAAGTATCAAAGCCTTTAGCCCTTGTCCACTGGCCATCCTTATTCTGCAGGTCACGGGCGGTCACGTCATTCAGGCATGTGAAACCGAGAATAACCTGTTTCGCGTCCTTCTCCGGCACATTTTTAGCTTCCTTATCTACTACGATCGCAAGCTCAGCTTCATAATCGACCCGAGCGCTTTGAGGAGGCATTAAAATTGTATCTCCAGGCCCAATTACGCTTGAAGAGGGTTTCAGGAATAGCAACGGCTCCTCAGGGAGCTTCATCTTAAGCTCCTCGGCGTGATCACGATAGTTAAGCCCAACAGCGACAACCTTTGATGGCAGACACGGCGCCAATAACCGCACGTCTGAAAGAGCGCAATTGCAGGCAGCGGGATTAAGCCCCCAAGGCTTGATGACATCGCCTTCCAGGACCCCTGTAAAAATACCGGCGTTGTTGTTGAATCTGACTAGTTTCATGCTGTTTCCTTTAATCCCAGGACATCTCGCATATCATAAAGACGCCCCGCTGGTTCGTTCATGATCCAGACCGCCGCTTGAACCGCGCCTTTTGCAAAAGCGTCCCGACTATGGGCTTTGTGCGTAAGCTCAATCCGTTCACCTTTAGTGCAAAACATCACCGTGTGTTCACCCACGATGTCTCCCGCTCTGACG
>JACWAG010000395.1 GCA_014874425.1 Syntrophaceae bacterium
AACCACCGCAAATCCCAATTAGGCAAGCAATAACGAGCGCCGTAAAGAAATTTGGAATTGTGGTGATTACCAAACAAAAAATCTTATTCATTTTTTTTGCTAATTATGTCATTTCGACTGTTGAAATTTTCCGGAGATCACTACCAATAACCCGGCAATACCCCTGAGCCCTTGTTGAAAGGCCTTTGATCCACTGTTTGAGAAGCGTTCCTAATTTTATTTTTGTCGGCGGCGATCGCTGGCCCAAGGTCCTGATTTATGCCCATGGCCTTGAAGTTCTTGGAAAATTGCCTCGAAAACCAGTATAGGGCCTGGTGGCCGTTTGGATAACGGTATGCGGAATAGCCATGCGTGCAACTCTCAAAAACGTGGACATCCACAGGGAACCCCGTGGCTTTCATATCCTGGACCAGCTCATACAAGCGTCCATAATTGCTGTATGAATTGCAACCATCTTTGACATTGGTGTTCAAATTATAGGCTATCCCGCCGGCCTTTTTTATTCGAGCGACATTGGCCCGCCAAACATCCGGGACCATGGGATAACTGCCGAGGTCAGTCTGTTGGCCACCTGCGTACGCGAACATGTCCGGTCGCCTGGCTGAAATCATTATTGCCTGAGCGCCCCCGGCGCAGGCCCCGTCAATGCCACGGAAATGCCGGTCCGGCACGGTCCTGTAATTCGCGTCTATAAATGGTATTACTTCGTCTATAAGATATTTCTCATACTTCGAGGTGTCGCCGCCTCCAGGGTTCCAGACTGAAACCGCAATAACGTCCTCATAGGGATTTTCGTGAAGCCATTGGTTGAACATCTTTAATTCACGATCATTTACATTGTCCTGGAAGCTCGCCCGATTCAAAACTTCGGATTTAAGATTATCCATGGCAAGCGGGGTCTTGCACCATACGGACCAATATGTGGCGCCGCCAAGCTCCGGTCCGTTGTCCCACCCGGATTTGCCTCCCAGCAGGTAGACAACACCATAGCGCCTGTTAATGTCAATTTCATAATTCTCCGGGAGAATTACATGCACAGGGAATGGGCCTGGGACGTCGACTCCGCCCTTTGCCTTTGCGCTCTTAAAAACATCCGAATGGACACGAATTACTTCTATATAATGCTTCGTCCTCAGGAACTTGGTGCGGGCTTCAATCTCGGACCACGGCTCCTCCTTAGGCGCCGCGTAAACCACTACGCCGCTCAAAATAAACAGACCGACAAAGACCATGGTAGCCAATTTGTTTCGGTCAATCATATCGCCCTCCGGAAAGCTCTTCCTAATCACAGCTATTTGCGAAATTAGAGCCTATCTAACTGTAACATCATATACTTTAACAGGAAAACCCTGTTGGTCAACAGTTTGTCCTGAACTTGGGTCCATTAGTATTACGCTGCTTTTAACATTTACGCCCCTGATGGCGCACCTCACATACAGGGGATAAGTCCCAGGTCGCCCGGCCTGTATGGTAACAATCATCTCATATGTCTTGTTCTCGCCCCAAAGCTCTATCCACTGTTCAGCCATAGGGACCTTGGTTCGAATCTTGTCCGTTGTGATCGAAAGCACGGAACTCCCCGCAGGGAAAACTCTGCCCGGTCGGCAAGAAACGATCCTAAGACCGGCCGGGTTTGGCGAGGAAACCGTTATCCCGCCGTAATCGGATTCAGCGCCTTTGTTTTCAGCCTGCACAGCGATTGTAAAACTTTTGCCGGCAGGAACTTCGTGAGGTGTCCTTACATTGAGTATCTTCGGCTCAGCCTCGCGAGGTTTTGTGATCTGAAAGACATTCGCAAGCCAGGGTTTACCGTCTAACGTAACTTCCTCAACATATTGGCCATGAGGCGCCTGACCGCTGACTGAAACCCCAAAATCACGAGGGAAAACGACTTCAAAATCGTTGTTCGTCGCAGGAATAGCGCCCTGGTAATGATATTCGCCTGATGGGGTCTTTAGCAGTATATCGAGTGGCCTTGACGAGTCAGAGCGGTTCTGAAACAGGAACGTGAACCCTGACTTGGTTTCATCCGAGAATTTTGGGATATGCGTGACAATATCAGCGATCCTGTTATAGACTTTACCGGCGAGATGGGCCAGTTCAAGCTTGGGCCCCACAGGTTTGGAAGGCTGACTGGGCGTCTCAGTGTTGGTCTGGGGGACGCTGGACTGATTTACCGTCGCCGGCAGGGTAGGGGGCGCGGACTCGGAAGTGGTTTCGTTTCCAGGAGCGGCCTGTCGCTGGGGCTGCGACGACACGCCCTGCTGCGGCGAGTTGTCAGCGTTCACCGAGCTTGGCTTATCTGGTGAGTCTTGAGCTGTAGCCGTAAGGTCCGGGAGCTTGGCCTCAATGATCAGGATGTCTTTTACATCGCCACGGGCGCCTCTAAACTGACCCATGAACTTGGCCAATCCCTGGGGTGTGTTGATATTTATTTTATGAACATTGCTTCTGCGTGTCGCATGGTAGAGCCATATATCGCCTTTGGCGTCCGGGATTGCGATGACCACATGATAGTGTATGAGCTTGTATCCTGGTTGACGAGTGGGCTTGCTTATATCCCCCAAATAGGCGTACCCGGGTTTCATTTGCTTGATGACCCGATCCCACGCGCTTTGATCATCCAGCCTGAATCCCCTTAAGGTCATGCCATCAGCCACATCGAGATTAACGGGTTTGCCGTCCGGCATTATGACTCGATGTTCAACCCCGTCGGTAAGGTTTTGTATTAGATCGAAGCCGAAGTCCCAGTCTTTACCGAGGGGCGATCCTGGACCACTATTGTTTTGTCTGTCCCTGGTAGCTTCAGCAAGTGTCCAGTTCCTGTCAAACAGAAATCTTGATATTGAAAGGACCAGCCCGCTGCAATTAAGACCGGGCTGGTCAAAGAAGCGCTCAGGATGGGCGAATGTAGTAAATCGCCCCTGATCATCAAGTGTCCCATCGTCCCGATATGGGATCCCAAGATGTGTGTCGGCCACCTGAACAGGGTCGGTCTTTTCTGCGATGCCCTTTTTCCACAGGAAATCGGGCGCGTATAATTTTGCAGGGAACGCTGTGGCTGGCATGAGGGCGATCAAAGCGCCAATTATCAGGATACGGTAAGAAATTCTGGAT
>JACWAG010000396.1 GCA_014874425.1 Syntrophaceae bacterium
AGGGATGGGCTTGTCAGTTCTATCGTGGAGTCGTCCGATCCTGGCCTGTGGGGCAGCACACCATTTTATATAAAATGATCTTTTTGCAGAAGGTGAACGATGGCGAAAAAGACTATGAAGGTGAAAATATAAAAACCTATATTATTAATGTGATACCCTGAATGTTCAAGTGAATTCTTCCCTATTCCATCAAATGGAATAGGATTTCCCCACATGTTCCCTTGGCAGGAAGCGCTGTCCATCAAGTTCGGAGGTTTGACATGAAATGCTCTAACTGTGGAACCGAAAACAGGGAAGGGGTCGGCTTTTGCGAAGAATGTGGAAATCAGATACAGGCGGTTTCTTCGGAGAATAGAATCGGAAATGCCTGCCCAACTTGTGGACATGTAAATAGAAGTGGTATCCGCTTTTGTGAAGAGTGTGGGGTTGATTTGAGCACGCTAAGTCAAGGCAAGGCTGAACTAATGGGGAATGTGGTTTGCCCCAAGTGTAAGTATATAAACCGTGCCGGGATTTTGTTTTGCGAGGAGTGTGGCAGCCCGCTTGGCATGCCTCAATCAGCAGTCTCAAAAACACAGCAAACATCCACCCCTTTCTGGGAAAAATCTTATCTCCTTGGCGGACTTGCTGGCGGAATCCTTTTGATATTTTTCCTTGGCGCGATCCTTATTTTAGGTCCGAGACAAATCAACCCGCCGCCCGGCAACTTAAACCCAATTGCCGAAACTCCATACGTAAGCAATCCCACAAATAACACTCCCAATTCGGCAGTGCAGAATAACCCAAATTCAGTTACTGAGCCTTCCGCTGAACAGCCTGCACAGCCATCAAAGCCATCAACAGAATTGAACTGCACGGACCGCGCTAACCTAGTAACGGAAACAATAGTGGCAGGCACCGTCTATCCCTCCCAGACAGGTTTCACCAAAACATGGGTGGTCGAAAATACCGGAACCTGTACCTGGACAACCAAATACACGATTAACTTCACGAGTGGCGCGCAGATGGAGGCGGCATCTTCTGGGAGCTTGCAAAACGAGGTCCAGCCCAATCAACGCATCAGCATCACGATGGATATGGTCTCCCCGGCGGAAAGTGGAACTTATCAAAGTGAGTGGATCTTAAAGAACGCTTCTGGCGAATCATTTGGATGGGGCTCGGATGCGAACGCGGCCTTCGAAGTATACATCAAAGTGGATAATGAGGTTGTACTTGCGCCGGATTCGGGCTCGATCGATCCCTCACTGGGGGCAAACCCGCCCGCTGTTGGTGGTGGTCCCGGTGGTGTCATTGACACAGATGGGGATGGGCTGGAGGATTGGGTAGAAGATTGGCTGGCGAATACTTTCGTTCCCTATGTTGAATACGCTTCGGGTGAAGACGGAAAACGGGATGACATTATGCGTTTTTATCAGGTAACACCCATCTATAAGACATATCCAAACATGACACTCCATTCCGAGTACGTTTTTCCAGGGTATGACGGACCTCCCGGCGTGCTACTCACATATGTTTACACTTATAAATGGGACACGGGAGATCCTTACATAGGAGCTCTTGATCATGCCGGTGATGCCGAAATGATCCGAATATTTCTGGTAAACCCAAGGAATGAACCGAATTTCTTTATACCTGCAACAATTATCATTCATAGACATGGACTGGATCCACAATTCTACTTTGCTGGACAATTCTATGGGAATACAGCGCAGGAATGGATTGATGGGAATCACTTAAAGATTTATGCTTCCGAAGATAAGCACGCCATGTATGTTTATAAGGATGAATGCGAAGATTATGCAGTTGGTTATGTTCTTCTTTTTGAAGAATGTGGCGGAGGATATTCATTAGATTCTCCAATAACTCCCGGGGTGAATGGATTCAATGTTGGAGAACGGCTCAGCCATCCTTTTTCAAGGGTCCCAAATAACCCGCGTGGCCTTTACACGACTGAATTTGTATGGTCGGGGACTGAGAGTATGCTCCCTATTTATGACGCCAGCAACAATATGAAAATAGTCGGGACTTATGATGCATCAAAGGTCTTCTGTGGCGGCTTCAATGAATTGGCTGATTTTGATCTCTTTGGAGTAGGTCCAAATTGTGGCGGCGGTATGCATGCAAAATGGTGGCCGTCACCAGATCTAAGCACCCAGCGTTCCATTGAATACCTGCTTGGTCAATTCGCGAACAGAACCTATATCAACCGATATGAGCAACAATATGAAGTATGTTTTCTCACCGGGGATATGTATAACGCAGGAAGTGATTTCCATGTCGATCTCACTCTCGTGGGCACATCCAGCACTCTCAGTTGGCAAAAGTTGTTCAACGTCACTAGAGGACTTGAGAGCCTTGAAAGAAGTTCGTTTGACTGCTTCAAAGCAGGATCTTACAGCATGAACGACGAGATCGTAGGCATTCAGCTGCACGTATACGGCGACTCTGATGATGCCTCTGAGTGGTACTTGCACGGGGTGGTAGTGACTGACAGATTCACACATAAAAACTGGCAATTCCAGTGTAATTGCTGGATCGACAACACAAACACTTACGATTCAGATATCGGCCAGGATACATGGGGCCCAGATGTCAATATTCCGCTCTCGCCAATAACCAATGCGTTTACAGGAGGCTTTCCAGAGACAACCCTTACCATCGTCAACAACGGGGATTTTCCCATCTTCAATGTTTATTACTCTGTGAGTACGGCGGATTATTGGTCTGACTTGTTGGATGGAGCCATCTATCATGGCGATAGTCAAACGTTTTCCATTCCGCAAGGGGTATATGATATTAGAATTGAAGGTGGAGTCGATAAACCAGTTGGCGTTCTATTCCACGAATGGTGGGGTGTGAAGATACTTGAACCAGTTACGTTGACCGTCACATTCCCAAATTAACAAATAATAAAAGATGAAGAAATCGGACCTCGTTACGATCTAAGTTAGGGAATACTCAAAACTGCTTTGCGGTTATGGTTTCTCCTTGACATTTTTCCATCCCTGCTTACGGTCACACTTCCCAAATCCGACTGAAAGGCTTCTGGCTTCGAGAGAGTACAACAGCAATGGTTTTTTATAAAAATGGAAGACCGTCTCGGACACGATGTCAACGCTGGGCTGAAGCCGTTTGCACAGTTCGTGGAAGCCCTTCGAGCCGATGGGCGAGTGCGGTTGGGACCTTATCCCCGTCCCCTCTCCCACAGGAGAGGAAGTCTGTATGGCGCGAAAGGGTTAGGGGTGATAGTTAAGTCCCAAATCCCTTCGGCATTTCTGCATACACCCCGCGCAACTCTTCCGGCAAAGCAGATGCCAGCGAGAACATCATGCGATCCGTTAACGCCAGCGGGGTCTCGTCCGGTTTTGGCAGAAGTGGCGGCTGGAACGTAACTACAATATGTGCGCGCTGCGGAAAGTGCTTGAAGAATTGATC
>JACWAG010000397.1 GCA_014874425.1 Syntrophaceae bacterium
GGTGGTAGGAATTCCCCATAGTGTCTGGGGCCAATATCAGTAATTCTATCTTTCAACGGTTCGCTGGGATCGTATGGCATCTTGTTGACCTCCCTTTACCTCTGATGTTTCGCTCGGAAAGCTTCGATGTCTCGGGTCCATCCGCCCTCAACTTCTTCCTCTTTCCAGAAAATGTACGGATTGGATCTCGGCTCATCAACCATTCTTGGATCAGGATCAAGTTCGCAGACTCTCAGGAATTCCTGGAAGGATTTCCTTTGAATCAATTCACCAAGACGCTCACGGTTTTTGCCTTCTTCCATCCACCAATCCCAAACTTTTTCTACAAGCTCTTTTGCTTCAGAAAAGGGGGATTCCATCGGCAAGAAGGGGACCGTCAGAGTGGACATTTGGGCGCCTTCCAAAATTGGGGCTTTTGCGCCGAACAGAATGGACGCGCCAGTTTCCAAGCCTTTTCTTAAAGCTCGAGGCATAACGTTTAGACAATGCATGCAGCGGACGCATTCCCTATTGTTGATTTCGAGCTTTGACCCATCCCAGCGCATACAACCGGTTGGGCAAAGGTCAATAACCTCTTTTTGAATGTCGAATTTTCCCCAGTCTCTACCCGAATAAGCGCCGGCGTTCGGAGCGAATTCTCCGCCGACATACGCTTTAACTGCGGCTTGGTCTATACGGATGTCGTCTCTCCAAGTCCCGATGAAAGACATGTCGGAACGGGCGATAGACGCCACGCAACCGTTAGGACAACCGTCAAACTTGAATTTGAACTTGTAAGGAAACGCCGGCCGATGAAGTTCATCCTGATATTCATGAGTCAGGTTATCGCAGGCTTCCTGAGTGTCATAGCATGCGAATTCGCATCGGGACTGCCCCAAACAGCACTCGGGAGTTCTAAGGTTAGATCCGGAGCCACCGAGATCCTGATGCAATTCATGAGTCATTTCGAAGAATAGGGGCTCGAGATGATCCGTGGTTGTGCCTAAGAATACGATATCTCCGGTGGATCCATGCATGTTGGTGAGACCGCTACCATGGTGTTCCCAAAGATCACATAGGCTTCTCAGATATTTTGCGGTATAAAATTTACTTGATGGTTGATTAACTCGGACAGTATGAAAATGAGCCACACCGGGGAACATCTTTGGTTGGTCACAATATCGTCCTATGATACCACCGCCGTAACCGAATACGCCAACGATACCACCATGCTTCCAGTGAGTGACCTTGTCCACATAAGATAATTCCATCACTCCTAACAAATCTTCAGGAGCGTCTTTGAGAATGTGTTTTCCTTTTTCCGCCTGCTGCTTGATATCAGATACAAAGCTAGGCCACGGCCCCTTTTCTAATTCATCAAGCATAGGGGTATTGTGTTTTCCCATTAAAGGTTCCTCCTCTCTACTTAGGTCTTCTGCGATTCGAGCGATCGTGATCTATTCAAGTGACCAGAAACAAAAAACGCCGGCATACCCGACTGTTCAAGCTTTTTGAGCTGATTAGAATTTAGTCAAACCGGCGAATTTATTGAGCATGAATGAAAAAGGCCACCGAATTGAAGATTCTTAAAAATCTAATTCAAATGAGTAGTCCAAGTCAAGAAAAAAATCCCAACAGTTTTAGTAAATAACATCTTCCCTAATTATGCCATACTTGAATTTTGTGACATTTTGTTCAAGAGAATACTTTTTCTCAATTAGGAGCCTCCAATGCAGATCATGATACCCGAGTTTCGATTCATGTATTCGACCCCAGATGGAAACCTCGAAATTCTCGATTCAACAGGCCTTAAAAACACCGTTCCTGTAACAAGGGACGAATCACTTTCATCCGAAGTAAACCACATAACTTATATAAACTATATGGAATCTATAAGAACTTTTCTGCTGGAGCATTTAAAGGAATTTCATGGTCTGGTTTTAGAGAAAAGTCAGACCACTGCCGAAATAAGATCAATAGATTTGGTCGCTGAGAAACGGGGGGCCGACTATTTTCCTGCCTCTGTGAGGGTCCGGACACTGAAGGATGAGATCTGGTTTGCCGTAAACGTAGCGATGACGGAGAGAGGCTTGTCCAGAATCTGGCAGGATTATGAATTACTAAAATCCTTAGGCTCTAAAGGTGAAAACAAATTCTTGCCTGAGGTTTTCTTCATTAATACACTTCAAGACAAAAGCGCATCAATGGTCGGCTCTCCCATCCGAATGTTTTTAGCTGAGTGGTTCAGAGGATATCACGAATTCCATATCGCCAATTCAGTAAAAAACAATCAATCCGTCTTTAGTTTTTGGGATACTGACAATGGTTATACCGAGTTCTCGGAGTTAGTTGCGCTTCAATTAATTGAGAAAGTTTCTTATGTCTTGGGCTACTTTTTCAATCTGGACACGTTTCAGGAGATATATCCTTGGCATCACGCCGCGGGTGATTTCATAGCCAAGTTGGCCCCTTTCCCCGATGTGAAGTTGATAACAGTTAGACAATATGAAAGTCGAGTTTCCTTCCCCGATGATTCACATGAAAATTTAAACGATGCCTTATTGATATTTTTGGCCAATCTGACCATTCGCGCCAGGATCGACAGGATAGATGGGACAGGAGAATTTGTGTGGCTTCGAGGACAATTCGTCAAATCAATATTTATGGGGTTCCTGAAATCTATGATGACGAAAGAGCAGGAGAAGAGCGGAAGCTATGATTTTTTTAAAAAATTTATTAAAACTCTTGGGACGCGTACAATCGAAGATTGGTCCCAACTTTTTATTCAAATAATTGAATCTTACGATCAAAGGGCCCCTGACTTTGAAATAATCAAAGAAAACTTGGTCGATCATATTTTTGATGTATACCAGAACTGTCAAGACTTGATGATAGAAAATAAAATCGATATTAAGTAATGGGCGTAAATTCTCAGAAATGAAAATTCCCCGACTTCTCATAACCGCTCTCAAAGGTGGTTCCGGTAAGACGCTGATAACAGTGGGGCTGACGGCGGCTCTGCGTAAAAGAGGGTTGTGCCCGAGTGTTTTTAAAAAGGGACCGGATTATATAGATTCCGGGTGGTTGGGTATAGCCGCAAACCGCCCGTGTTATAATCTTGACCAGTATCTTTTTCCCCGTGACATTATTCTCCGTTCATTTATACATCGATCTGCAAATTCCCGCATTGCAATAGTCGAAGGTAATAGGGGGCTTTTCGACGGAGTTGACAATCAAGGCTCGTTTAGCAGTGCGGAACTGGCCAAATTGCTTATGAGTCCAACAATACTGATAATCGATTGTGTGAAAATGACCGGGACAGCCGCAGCTCTTGTGAAAGGTTGCCTGGAATTTGATCCTGAACTTCATATTGCCGGTATAATTCTAAATAGAATTAAAGGCGCCAGACATGAGCAGGTCGTGAGACAATCTATTCAGAGAATTAGCGACATTCCTGTTTTGGGAGTTGTGCCCGGCATGAGGTTAAAGAATTTTCCGCAAAGGCATCTCGGGTTGATACCTATTCAAGAACATCCAGCGTCTATGGATTTTGTAGAGGAAGCAAGGATGATTGCGGAGAATAGTCTGGATTTGGACGAAATTGAAAAAGTATCGCAACTTGCTGGGGACCTTCACGTTGTTTGGCGGATCGGAGACAACCCCCAAAGCGGCTGTTTGGGGCAACGTGTGACAATAGGGGTCCTGCGTGATGCTGCCTTTCAGTTTTACTACCCCGAAAACATTGAAGCATTACGTGTCCGAGGGGCTGAGATCATTGAAATAAGCGCCCTTGAATCCAATAGCCTATCAGAGATAGACGCCCTGTATATAGGCGGTGGATTTCCGGAGACCAATGCCGATCGACTCGCCGGGGCCTGGATTTTCAAAGCTTCCGTCAAATCTTTCGTTGAATCAGGTGGTCCTGTTTATGCTGAATGTGGTGGTTTTATGTTTTTGGCCCGGGAGTTGGTTGTAGACCACAAAACATTTCCGATGGTCGGTGTTTTTGCCGCTCAGTCCATTTTGCGCACCAGACCGCAGGGATTGGGATATGTTGAACTAAGGGCCCGCGACGAGAACCCGTTTTTCGAAACTGGGAAAACGCTTCGAGGCCATGAATTCCATTATTCCACAATGGTATTGGACAATGTTGGTCCCCATCACCGACCATTTGATGTGTTGAGGGGGTATGGCGTAGATGGCGCTTATGACGGCCTTTGCGTAAAGAACGCCCTAGGATTATACTCGCATATTCATGCGTTGGGGGAACCTTCGTGGGCTGATGCGCTGATTCGAAAGGCGCAAGAATTTCGATTGAATAAAATACTGCAAAACGAAAACCTGAGAAATGCAAAAAATCCCGAGACTCATGGTCGCTGCCCTGAGAGGCGGAGCTGGTAAAACTCTACTTACTATAGGGATAACAGCCGCTCTAAAAAATCGTGGGTTATCCGTAGTCACTTTCAAGAAAGGTCCTGATTACATTGACGCTGGGTGGCTTGGTAAGGCTGCTGGATGTCAGTGTCGTAATCTCGATTCATACCTCTTTGACGACGATACTCTCAGGGCTTCATTCTGCGGTGGAGCGACAGGCTGTGACATTGCCGTAATAGAGGGAAACCGAGGGTTGTTTGACGGTGTCAGCGCATCTGGCGAATATAGTTCGGCTGAATTGGCAAAACTTCTGAATTGCCCCGTAGCTCTCGTCGTGGACGCGTCAAAGATGACTCGAACTGCAGCGGCTTTGGTTCTTGGATGTAAATTGTTGGACCCTGCAGTTTCTATCAAAGCCGTAATTCTAAACCGGGTGGCGGGTTCCAGGCATGAAAAGACGCTTCGTGAGTCCATTGAAGACTATTGTTCCATACCAGTCATTGGATGCGTCAACAAGCTTTCGCTTGAAAACTTTCCCCAAAGGCATCTTGGCCTTTTGCCGCTTTTCGAGCACTCCGGGGCTAGCGAATTAGTGGTTCAGGCCTCACAGATAATTGAGCGCTCACTGGACCTCGATCGACTAATCGCAATAGCAAATACTGCTGACCCTTTTAATTGCGCCTATACAACCGGGCCCGCGTTTGAAGTTGACCGGACTCACACTGGCCTAAAGATTGGTGTATTGAGAGATTCAGCTTTTCAGTTTTACTACCCGGAAAACTTGTCCGCTCTGTCCGCGACCGGAGCGAAATTGGTGGAAATTACGGCCCTTGACGCCAAACCTATTCCGGATGTGGATTTTCTTTATATTGGTGGTGGCTTTCCTGAGACTCACGCGGAATGTTTAGCAAAAAACACGATTTTCAAGAAATCTTTATTTGAAGCGGTTGAATGCGGTCTCCCCGTTTATGCTGAATGTGGTGGATTGATGTATCTGGCCAGAGAGCTGACAATAGATGATACTACCTATCCAATGGTTGGAATTTTTGATGTTGGGACCGTCCTGGAAAGGACACCGCAGGGCCACGGTTATATGACAGTGGAAGTGGTGGCTCCGAATCCGTTCTTCCCCATTGGGTCTGTTTTCAGAGGTCACGAGTTTCACTACTCGTATATACAATCTAGTAAGGTCAGTTCAAGTTCATATGCGTTCAAGGTGATTCGCGGGCATGGAATCAATGGCGCTTATGATGGTATTTTCCGAAACAATGCGTTAGGGACATATCTGCATCTGCACGCATTGGGCGCGCAAGAATGGGCCAGCCATATATTAAAACGGGCGGCTCAATATCATAGAACTCAAATATCGGATCCGACCAGCAAGCAATAGACCCCAGGACCTAAAAAACAATCATCAAACCTGATCGATCGGAATACATAACTTGAA
>JACWAG010000398.1 GCA_014874425.1 Syntrophaceae bacterium
ACGAAAGTGATTGACTTTCATATCCGGAACGACTCGCTGGCAACATTGGCGTTATGGCCTCAAAAGCCCCCATATCGACATACCCCGATAGAAATTGATTCCAGTTATCGGATTCACTCATTTCCTAGGACTGGAGGACCTTGGCAAAAGGATGGCCAGGCATATGTTTTCACTGGCATAACCGTCTTATCCAGGGACATCTTTAGACTCATCGAACCAAATGGTTTTTCAGAAATAGTGGCTGATGTATACGAACCCTCCATAATAAAAGGCTTAAAGATTTGTGGGTACCCCGTTAAGGGCTACTGGAACGATTTGGGCACGCCAGCCAGTTATCTTGCGACCCAGAAAGAAGTCTTTGAATATTCAGATATTAGTCCGTCTCGCATGATAGATGATGGAGTGATTGTCCATGAACCGCAAAGAATCGGGCCTTATGTCTCAATCGGTCAAGGGTCCATCATCGAAGAAGATTGTGAAATTCGGGATTCAATATTGTGGGAAGATTGCCGCGTACGTCGTGGCGCCAGGATTAAGCGCTGTATAGTAGGACGGGGCGTCTGCCTCAAAGGGGACCTTCAAAATAGAGTGATTACTTTGAATGGAGAAATTCCGCTTGATTGAAAACACCACTCTTCTGCATAGAATTAGCAAGGCGGCAACCAATATCGGTAATCCTGTCTCGTTTAACCGACTCGCGGGAGACGCTTCAACCCGGATATATTTCAGAGTCATTTATAAGGATACCGAATCAGCTATATTAATGGTTACGCAAGAACCTGGATCCAATGAAGAAAGAACCTTTGTAGAAATTCAGCAATATCTGGAAAATCTGGGGGTGGCGGTCCCGCGAATTCTTTACCATGATGCTGCCTCAGGGGTCCTTATTCTTGAGGATTTGGGAGATGACCTTCTGGAAAACCTGGCGATTCACGCAGATGTTGAAGGATTACAAAATCTGTACATACTTGCGGTGGACACGCTTGTTCATCTGCAAAAAGGCGCATTGAGGGGCACGTCGCGCTGTGGGGCCTTTGACCTTGCGTTTGATGAAATGAAGTTGATGCAGGAAATGAATTTTTTCGTGACTCATTTTGTTAGAGGTTGGGCGGCGAAAAAGCCCTCATCCGTGGCTATTGAGGAAATGAATGCGTTCTTTCAGAAGATTTGTCGGGAATTGGCGGCTGAGCCCAGGTTCTTGACTCATCGCGACTATCATTCCCGAAATCTCATGATAAAGGGCGGCCATCTCTATATGATCGATTTCCAGGACGCCAGGATGGGGCCTGCCCAATATGATCTCGCATCCTTGCTCAGGGATTCGTATATTTCACTGCCTGAAGATCTCGTGGAGCAATTAATTGTCCGTTATCTTGAGAATGCGGATCACCTAATGGACCGAGGCTATAAACATTTCCGAAGAATATTTGATATCATGTCGTTACAGAGAAACATCAAGGCCCTTGGAACATTTGGCTATCAGGTTTCGGTCAGGGGTTGCCCAAGGTATTTGTCCTCTATCCCTAGGACAGCGACATACATATCCCGAAATCTCCTAAAGTATCCTGAATTTGGAGTTTATTTTCCCGCTTTGGAAGAACACATTCTGGGCCCCGCTTTTTTGATCTGAACAAATTCCATGGCATAATTCCAACCAATCTTGATCCACACACACATTTAGAAATCATGTGATGTTGCGTGGGGATACGGTCTCTTAACATAATGTTTTACTTAAATTATATGTTGCAACAATTTGTAATAAATGATATATTACATTCAGAATTATACTGAAGCCTTTGATCGGAAGAATGCTTATGAAACCATTAGCCAAAGCGTTCACAATCTTGCTTGGAATATGCCTCGGAGCTTCGGTAGCAAACGCTCAGACTGCTACCGGCTTGTCGACCCAAATCAACAGCTTAAAGACCTCGATAGAGGCGCAGATTGAGCAAATACAAGCTGCTCGCGCATCTTCGGACAGCCAGCTTGAACTTGCCCGATTAAGGATTGGCCAACAAATTCAAAAGTCCGAAGAAGATCTGTCACTTCAAATGGAACAGCTTCAGCGGCTCAGAGATCAGCTCCAGCAGCAAAAAGACCAGGCTAACCAGACCGTAACCAGTATGCAGAATGATCTCTCCACCATTTCGAGTGTTTCACTCAGCAGTATTGAGGATCAATTGTCTCGGACATCCGATCTCCTCAACCGCATGAAGCAAACTTACGAACAGGTCACAGGAGAAACGGACCCGACCAGTTCCAATTCATTGGCGGTGAACAGTTCCAGCGCCTTGAGCGCAACCCCTCAAACATCAATGACATCTAGTTCCCCGTCATCGTCAACCACAACGACTACGATGACATCGAGCTGCCCTTACAGCGAGACCCCTACAGTAGAAACAACATCGTCTGGAACACCGGACAGCACAACGGAGACAGCGCCCACACTTCCAGGCCTTTCAATCCAACCTGAAACGATGACCCAGCCTGAAACGGCTCAACCGACAACAACCCAGCCTACACCGACGACTTCGGCAACCCCAGCGGTCTTCCCCACCCCTGCTCCAGGTGGAAGCTGACCGTTTGCTCATCAACAGGCGTCTAGTTAAGATGCCTTATTGATCGCACCTTAATCGTACTTCCTCTTTTTGGGGGTCCGTTTCGCAAAACGAGGCGTTCCCCCAATCCCATTTTTTTACATGTCCACATAACTGATACTGTTTCGCTTGTAGTGAAGGAAACCCTTACTCTTACAGCGGGGGCTATTAGTTGGTTGAAATGCGAACGAGTATGAATTTTATTTGATCATGCCTCGCGCGAATAGAGCCAAACAACTAGCATGGACTCAGGTTACTCCAAGTGGCTAATCCGTGCCATGGTGATCAATGCCGTATTCTTTCAACTTGTTCTGCAAGGTTCGGCGTGTAATTCCAAGCTCGGCGGCGCTTCTAGTCCTGTTACCATCGTTATGTTCCAATGTTACAAGAATAAGTTCTTTTTCAATTTCACGTATTGTCGTTCCAGGCCTTACCCCATCTCTGTTCATCCCTGGAATTGGGTTCTCAACTGCCCTAGCGATCGATTCCGGCAACTCAGGGAGGGAAACATACTCGTCACGGGTCAAGATCACAGCGCGCTCTACTACATTTTCGAGTTCTCTGATGTTTCCAGGCCAGGAATAGCGCATCATGGCGTCGAGAGCCCTCGGATGGAAACCCTTTAGGTGACGTCCATTCTTTTCGTTGTAAATTTTGAGAAAATGTTCAGTCAGTAGTGGGATATCTTCCTTGCGCTCTCTTAGTGGCGGCAACTGAATGGGCACTACATTGAGCCGGTAAAACAGGTCTTCACGAAACGCCCCTCGCTTGACTTCCTCCTTGAGGTCCTTGTTTGTGGCGCTCAATATTCTGATATCGACTTTCACAGTCTTGGTAGATCCTAGTGGTTCAAATTCGCGTTCCTGAAGGACACGCAGAAGTTTAGACTGTGTAGAGGGCGTCATTTCGCCAATTTCATCGAGAAATATCGTGCCTCCATCAGCAAGTTCAAACCTGCCTGGCCGTCTTCCAACGGCGCCTGTGAAAGCGCCTCTCTCGTGACCGAACAATTCACTTTCCAAAAGAGTTTCGGGCAGCGCGGCACAGTTGATCTTGATGAATCTTTTGTCCGATCTGGAGGATCCTTGGTGTAAAGCATTTGCAATCAACTCCTTACCAGTGCCGGATTCTCCAAGAATAAGCACTGAAGCCTCAGTAGGCGCAACCATTGCGACGGTCTCAAGAACCTGTCTCATCTTATAGGAGCGGCCCACAATTTGTGACGCGTCGAATAAATTCTCTATGCGTCTTTTTTGAAGAATATTCTCCTCTTTTAATCGCCAGAACTCCAGTGTTTGTTGGACCTTTATTCTTAATTCTTCTATATCAAGAGGTTTGGTCAGATAATCATGCGCTCCAGCCTGCAAAGCTTCAATCGCTGTTTCTACTGAGGCGTATGCTGTGATTATGATGACTGGGATCCCGGGTGAGATTTTCTTGATTTCACGTAAAGCTTCTATACCGTCTACATTGGACATTCTATTGTCCATGAGGATCAAATCGTAAAATTCGTCTGACACCCGCTCTATCGCGTCTTTACCATCTTCAGCCTCGAAAACTTGATAACCGTCCAAGGAAAGGTTGGCTTTTAGCATCTTCCTCTGGGATGGCTCATCATCAACAACTAGAATTTTCGCCTGTCTTGCATTCATAAAAGATCCATTTACCTAAAAAAGAAACGACAAATACGGATATTGCCCGTCATCATGGCATGATTCTTTTAAAATTCCTAATGTCCGGATTAATAATCATGAAATGGCCGAGGACCGGCCAATTTTAGCCTCAAGTTGTTCTAACGATACTTCCTGCGGCGGTTCATAAGGATTTAATATAACGATAAATCTTGTGCCGTTATTATCCGATTCAACCTCGATCTCGCCCCCATGGCCCTCAATGATACTTTTTACGATAGCAAGTCCCAGTCCAGTGCCCTTTTTCTTGGTGGAGAAGAATGGGTCAAAAAGCTTGTCAATATTTTCACGTGGAATTCCCTCACCTGTATCCTCAGTGACGACCTGTAATCTTCCATGAGTGTCCGTGAGCAATCTGACTGTGACTTTTCCACCTTTTTGAGTGGCTTCAATCGCGTTAATGAGTATGTTCAGAAATACTTGAGTCATCTGGTCCGAATCAACAAGCACCAAAGGGAGGTCCGTCTCAGTGGTGGTCACAACTATGTCCACTCCTGCCTCAAGAGCTTCACGCTCAACCACTCTTACGCAATGATCCACAATTTCTTCCGCCGATCTTATGGTCAAGCGGGGTTCACGGGGCTTTGAATAGGCCAGGAGCTTCGATATTACGCGATTGAGACGGTCGACTTCAGTTAACATCAACTCAGTGTAGCGATAGTCTTCAGGTTCCATTGAAAGCTTTTTCTGGAAGTATTGAATAAAACCACGAATGGAATTGAGCGGGTTGCGAATCTCGTGAGCTACCCCAGCGGACAAACGTCCAAGGGCCGCAAACTTTTCACTCACAATGATCTTTTGCTCAAGCTCACGAATTATGGTCATGTCACGCAGAATAACAACAGCGCCACGAGGCCTTAGAGATTCCTGTTCCTTTAATGGGGAGACAGTCAAGGCGAGGAAATTCTTACCCTTCCCATCCCCATTTACCTTGACCTCTTTTTCCAAAATTGAATTTGGGTCTGAAAGGACCTTCCTGATCTCATCTTCTACAGGCAAGATCTCGGATATTAACTTGCCATCTAGGTCTTCCTTAGCCTTTCTCAGGATTTCGAGCGCGTTTGGATTGTATGTAGCTACACGTAATGAGCGGTCCACAGTGATCAAGCCGTTTGCCATGCTCTCTAGAACATTTCTAGTGTACGTCCGCATTTCGTCAAGGGTACGCCTGACAAGGTAAGCGTTCTGAACCACAAAGACGAAATAGACACTTGCCGAACCAACGATAAAAAGCACTGCCCCCATGAATACGGCGAACGCGATTTCCTGTCGCCGAATTTCCTTGAAACGGTCCATCTTCAAGCCAAGAAAAAGAACCTGCTTCTGCTCACGATCAAACAGGTCCAGCAGTTCCTGACCTATGCGCGTGTGCTTCGCAGCTATCTCACTCTCCGCTAGTTGATCAGGAAACGGCGTGAAGGGTTTCCAAATTTCAAAAATTGTTCGCCCGTCCGGCAATTCGCGCTTAAATGAAAGAGGCTCACCCGTCCTGATTACAGTACGGACCGTCTGAAGCTCCTTCCCCATGAGCAAACGAAGGCCGATCTTTGCCGGTTCGCTGTGCGCCACAATCATCCCATCACTATTTATAAGCCCTACCCACTCAACATCGGGATCTTTGGCCGCTTGCTCAATGAGCATCTGTAAATATTCGATCCCCCAGTCTCCCTCCATGAAACCAGTTCGAGTTCCCGCTTCCAGTGTGCGTATTACGGAAATCCCCTGCCTTAAAGTAAATTCCTCCATCCTTTGGTTCTGCGCGTTGATATTCCTAATTGTAAAAATAACAACAATGACAAGCAAAGTTCCAGCGACAAGCACAATGGACAAAACAGGAAGATATCGCATCAATTCTTTGATTTTCATAACCTAGGGCTTAGCTCAACATCAGAAATAAACTAATGAAATAATCACCAGTCGATTGTCGGGCGTCTCTCTCATAACGCTTCAATTTTTAGCCGAGGATTTCTTTCCTTAGCACTCCTATCATTTTAATGGTTTGGCTTCAACAAGTATCACGATCATTTGGCGCCACGATTGTTTTCGTCAAAATTGGTTTCAAAATATGACCATATTACTTATTTTGTTGTAAAGTTACCAGTAACATGTTATGCATCGCATCATTAAATGAGTATAATACCTCGTTTAATTTTATTATTACGTCTCATAAACTTTGCCGTAGCTTTGGTCGGTAATATCCAAGCCGGAGTTGGTTAACACGGGAACACGTGAGGTCTCCCGGAATCTATATTAAATGAAGGCATTGCGCATTTCATCGGCTCAGTTCTGGGTGTGAGCAACAAGAGAGATTGAATTTACTCTTTCCACTTCCTTATTTTTAAAACAGGGGTTTTCCTCTAAACAATAAACTAAACATCGCGAGTGTCCCAAAATGCATAGCAATACCATTTCTGACGATTTTTCATATGTCGTAAAAGGCCGGGAGCTGCTGGAACGGGGCGACATTGCGTCCGCCGTGGAATGTTACAGCAAAGCCTTTGATCCTGAGGCGCTGGATGAACCGGAAGCCCGTAATATGCTCATAGAAGCCCGAGCCAATCTGTCCCGAAAATTCCTGCCTGAAGCTCTCGACAGCTTCGAGGAGGCCCTCATTGTAGGTGACAAAATCCAAAGGCGACAGGCAATTGAGGGCATCACAGCGATAGCCGAAATTCGGGTCAACTTGAGATTCCTGACTCAACAGCTAAAGGAGGGACTGAGGGATGTCACGGGTCGCAAGAATAGGTCTGTCCCAGGACTGGCGCTGGTATCTGATGATGAAAACCTGGTGTTGATATCAAATGAGGCCATAGCAAAATTGCCGAACCGCCTGCTCCGCGGCGTAAGAATCACAAGGATCCCGCCCCGTTTTACAGGGGTGTCACTGCCAATAGAAGCCGAGAAGTGTATTCCGTATTCAACTCGTGATGACATCGCTTATATTCTCGAGGTAGCTCAAGCTATTTTGAATTGCAAGGAACCTCTCAGTCAGATGCCGAACCACTTCGAAACCGCGCCATCGATAACCGGGCTTGATCAGACCGTGTGACATGGTCTTGGAAACTACTTTTCGAGCCATCGTATTAATCCTTAAAACCTAAAAACTTGACACCCCGGCAACAATCAAATAAACGTGCTGTCTTAAAACTATTAGGACAGCTTTTTCTACTGACGGCAAGGGGTGACACAATTGCGAGCTTTAGGACTAGACATG
>JACWAG010000399.1 GCA_014874425.1 Syntrophaceae bacterium
GACTATTATGTGGTTTCCCCACGAATGAAAAACATACCTCCGAGTGATTTCCAGAGTTGGATTTACCCTAATCCCGGACCAATTCATCCTGAACAGTTTTTTTTCGAAAAGAAGAAATGAATGAGTTAGGAATTTGCGCCAAAGCCGGTCAATCAATAACATTGTTATGAGATGTCTAGTTTAACAAATTGTTAGGCCATACTGGAGAAAGTAACTTTATGGAATCCAAGACCTGCTCTGATTCAAGCTACAACAACAAAAATGGCGTCATACTGATCGATTCACACGCTCACCTTGAACTTGAACCTCTTGTAGAACAAACGCGGGCTGTAGTCGCCAGAGCTGTATCAGCAGGTTTAATAGGAATTATTACCGTGGGGATAGATCTTGAGGATGCTCAAGGAGCCCTGGCAATAGCCCAAGAATACGAAATGGTGTTCGCCGCTGTTGGGTTTCATCCTCACAACGCGAAGGATGTTGGAGACAATAGCCTTTCGCAAATGGAGAAACTCTGTGAAAATCCAAAAGTGGTTGGATATGGAGAAATAGGGCTCGACTTTTTTCGAAACCGATCTCCTCATGACAGGCAGTTGGAAGTGTTTGAGGATCAAATAGAACTGGCGAAGAAAAGAAACAAGCCAATCATAATTCACCTGCGGGACGCTTATGAGGAAGGTCTTGCGGTGCTTGAAAAGCATGGCCCTTATCCAGCCGGTGGAGTTATCCACTGCTTCTCAGGAGATGAATCCGACGCTCGACGTGCGCTAGATCTAGGATTCTATGTATCCATTCCTGGCACTGTTACTTACAAGAAAAACGATAAGCTCAGAGCAATTGTAGCGACTATTCCGGACGACAGGGTCCTTCTTGAAACGGATTGTCCTTTTCTGTCCCCTGAACCGCTGCGCGGAAAAGACAACGAACCGGCCTACATCGTACATACCGCACGGAAGGTTGCCGAGATTAGGGGTGTGGATCTTCAATCTCTGGGATTGCTTGCGACTCAAAATGCTATCAGGTTGTTCAATCTGCCCTTGTGAATTGATTTTCTATCAAATTTCTTGACAAAGGGCGCTAAACATTTGTACAAAGGCTGGATACGTGGTCCCATCGTCTAGAGGCCTAGGACACCGCCCTCTCACGGCGGAGACACCGGTTCGAAACCGGTTGGGACTGCCAATAAAAACAGTATGTTATCAATGAGGCGGTCACTTAATGTCCGCCTTTCTGCTGAAAAAGTACCAAAAAGGTCACATTTCCTCTTTTTGAAAAATCACTTTTAGGCATTTGCGCATATTAAGATTTCACTTGAACCATGATCAAATTCCAGTTTGTCAATCTGACTCACCAACTCTGAATCACTAATCCAGCCATAACGTTCCGTCACCGGACGCATCCGGTCACGATGATCCAGAAAGCCATCATGATACGCCTGATAAATAGTCGGTTAGGGAAATCCTTGTTGAGAAGAAGATGAAAATATTCCTCGTAGTCGACGAGGTTTCCCTGATTCGCTTGGATGCCTATGTCGAATTTCACACTATCACGCAGTTGGGACACTGGTGAGAACTCGGGTATAATATTTTAAAAATATGTTACTTTAACTTTTGAGTTAAACTAGTTATAATAAATAGTAGTTTAAATTACTGATTAATTGATAGAGTTGAGCCCTGATGAGACTCGTTACAATTATTGGAACTATACTTTTCCTGTTGGCTTCTGCAACACTACCTCTGTACGCCCAGTGGTTTCCCTGGAACGTTGGCGTGGAATCATCTTTCCGGGTCGAATATCTTTTAGGCACACAGACACTTGCCAACAATCCCACAATTCCCATGCGGAAAACTCAGGTTAACGCTGATCCTTCACCTGCCAACGTAATAGTCGCCTACCCAAACCCAATCGAAGGACTTCGAATTGATTTCAGTAATAGCCAAATAGTACTCGATGGAATGGTAAAGTTAACTCCCTTTCCATTCGTGTCTTCACGAATTAGGGGGTCTGTGAGTCTGCTCAATTCCGATTGGAGCATAACCATTGGAAGTGGTCCAGTTTCTGTTGCCAACAGCAATTTTCCATTTGTTTTTGATTCCAGTAAACTCTCAGCAGTAATAAAACCTCAATTTTGGTCATGGGAGGCTGCTGGACTTTACAATTTGAGATACGAAGGCGTTCATAGATACAGTATAGTTGCTGGCTATCGTCAGGAATCGTGGTCATACCCGATATCCAAGGATCAAGGAAATAATTCGTATCTTGGAGATGTCTTCGCGTCCCAAATTCCTTTTCTTGGATTGCAAACGGTCATGTTTTTTCCTCTATTGAAAGCACGGATTGAGGCGCTTGGTTCACCATTCATGACAAAGAAGATTGCCTACACGGCACGAGACCATGGATTTCTGGGACAGTTTGATGGCGTCATGACGCAAGGCGAGTTCATAGAATTTCAAGTTGAGGGCAATATAAACGTTACTCCTAGCACATGCGTGGGGCTTTATGCACAGTACACTTATGAGCAACTTGATGGCGAACTGAGCGGAATGAGCGTAGATGGCAAAGGGAATTCCATTTATGCGCCCACTGCCTACAATTTCTATACTCTTGAGGATATTTGGACTATTGGCCTAAATTATAGTCTCCTGTTTTAGACGGCAATGATCGACTCCTGAGATGATATTTACGGAAAGGAGCACGAATTCTTGAGCGCTTTTGGAATGACTCCAACAACGGTCGCCTTCCAGTCGCGTTCAACTGTCCTAATCCCTTAAACCATCGCTCTGACGCGATTGAAGTAATCTCAATCCTTGCCCACATTATCCATTTCCTTCTGCCATTCCTTCCAGAATCTCCGTTCACAATTGTCCATACATATTTGTAATAGCTGAGAGTTATTACCAACTCCTGCCCAATACTCACCGAATCCGGATTTACCTTGACATCCCTGGACACAAGTAGTTCGGTCTTGATCAATGGTTTGATCGGAAATTACAGGTGCGACGAATAGACCAAAATTCGTCAACAGGATTGCTAGCAGCATGACCCCTGTAATCAATGCGTAATTCTTTCTTGTCATGGCCCGGTCTCCTTTCATGGAATCTATCAATGTTATGTTAGGATCAGATGCTGATTCTGGTTTAATGTTTCAGTCACGGCTGGCAGTTTTCTTACGGCGGAGATACCGGTTCCAAACGGAACCCTGAGGAATAAAGATTCGGGAAATATAAACAGTTGTCATTAATAACGAGAGCGTTTAAGAAACATAATCGCGTGACTAATGAATTTAGCGTTATTTTGATGTTGCGTAAAATCCATTGAAATCCATCGAATAATTTAATATCGCGATCCAGTCAGACCTTGCGCTGACATGCCTAAGTCAAGCGCCGAGGTTGTAC
>JACWAG010000400.1 GCA_014874425.1 Syntrophaceae bacterium
ACAAAGCCGCCGTCCTCAAAGCCGCCGTCGAAGGCAAACTGACGGAGGAGTGGCGCAAACAACACCCCGACGTCGAACCCGCCTCCGAACTCCTAAAACGCATCCTCGCCGAACGCCGCCACAAATGGGAAGAATTGTCCACTGACGGACTTCCCAAATTATCATCATCATGGACTTGGGCTACCTTTGATCAAATATCACCAAGGGTAACTGTAGGTCATGTCGGCCCAATGAAAAATGAGTATGTTGAAGAAGGAATACCCTTTTTGCGGTCACAAAATGTGCGCGAAAATAAGTACGACTCAACCGGGCTGAAATATATTTCGAGGAAATTTCATCAAAGGCTTTCTAAGTCCGCGATCCAACCAGGTGATATTGTCGTCGTACGATCTGGAAATGTTGGAGTTTCATGTGTCATACCGCAACACATTAAGGAAGCCAACTGCTCAGATTTAGTCATTATTAAAAAGACAGAAGGAATTTTGCCTGAATATGGCGCTTTTTACATGAACTCGATAATAAATACTCGCATAGCTTCAAAAAGGGTTGGCGTTGCGCTTACTCACTTCAATACAAAATCTGTTGCAGTGATGCCAATTCCAGTTCCACCGTTAAATGAACAAGCAGTGATTATTGATGAAGTTAAGAGACGATTATCGGTAATTGAAGCAACTGAGGTTGAGGCAAGAAGGTGCTTCGAACAAGCAAAGGGATTTAGCCATTCCATACTGAAGCAAGCTTTTGTTGGCGCGCTGGTCTAAAGGGAAAACTCAGGACTTGAAGAAAATCTGATTGAGCATCGCTTCTGTAGGGGTATAAGAAATCGTGAAGAGGCCGATATTGCCAAGGGTAATGGCTGAGTGGTATGGTTATGCGGCAGTTCGGTAGGGGGACCGTTAATCTCACTAGTTCCTTAAGCATAAATGCCTTCTGGAGGATGTAATGGCTAACAAATCAAGACCTGCATTTGCCAGTCCAAGCATCGCGAAAGAAGTTAAGGAAGTCTTTGGAGGCGAGGCTGTTCCTGTAGTCGTGCGCATGAGATCGAGCAAAGATGTTTCCCAGTTTATTCGCAAGGTTAAGAAAGCAAATGATGACGCTGCCAAGAGCCAGTTATCTTTTGACTAACTTCACTCAGTGGTAAACCACAGGTTAGTTTCCTCAACCTCGTTTCAAAGCTTCAATCTCGACCCTCCTTTTTCAAACTTTCAGTTCGTTGAACGTCAGTTCAGCAGTCTTCCTGCTGCGCGCCGCCTTTTTTCTTTGTCTCGGCAGTTTGATGGCAAGACTCTGGTCATCGAGGATATTCCGGCGAAGGGTGTAATCGCCTCCGAAAATCGCGAAATTCGGCGCCATTTTAATGACTATGAAATGGTTGATCTGAAACGGCTGTCTTTCTGGAAAGTTCCCTTCAAGCGAAAAAGTAGCCTACTATTTAGGCCTTTAAACGACCTGATTGGATACGCGCTTCTTAAACGTGACCGCATTCCCAGCAGAAACATTGATAGATGGCACGTTTTTGAATCCGTCTTTCTCAATAACCCACATGAGCACAATTGCGTTTCAGCCAATAAACTTTTTTCTTTAAGAGTCGGCGATTTCAAATTCAGAATATCCGGCATCATGTTTTGTCAACAGAATGCGCTTAACAAAGCATGCGCCCAGGTGGGTCTTAGAAGTTTGTGCTCCTTACATATCCGTGATACTGATCTTCCTTATGAGCACATAAACCAACTGGCGAAAGACATACAACCCTTCAATCCTGCGGATGGACTAAATGTGCAGCAGATGCGCGGTATTCTTACTAGTTTGGGCGTTAAATTTCGAGATGTTGATTACGAGCAATCTACAGAGGCAAGAGAAGATTTGCCATACCAGAAGTTTCTTTACTCCGGTATTGAGTCAGGAGCTGGCGCGCTTCTCGGATTCCGCTTGAGCGGACCGAGCGCAGGAGACAGGCGTCATATTATTCCCTTCTTTGGTCACACTTTCAGCCAGGACACTTGGGTTCCGAATGCTGAAATTGCATATTTTCATGTTGGTGAAAATACCAAGTATCTTCCGAGTGATAGCTGGGTCGGAAGCTTCATGGGACACGATGATAATTTCGGTTCAAATTTCTCCGTTCCAAAAAGGTATGTAACGCCAACACAAGCTGAGTACGTTGTTGAGATTCTTAATAATGGAGTGAATTACAGCGGCACTGTAGCCGAGGCGATAGGAATCGATTATCTCTATTCAATCTTGCCAAACTTATCAAAATCACAGAATGTTTGGCTTGACCGTCTTATCAACTATTCGGCAGCTCAGATGGTCGTTTTGCGAGCCATTTCGTTGACGAAATCGGAATTTCTAAAACACATCGGGTCATTGCGAGACTGGGAAAACAATCGAGAGAATGCCTCCATGATTAATATCTTGGGGAAACTTGTGCCCGATGTAATGTGGATGGTCGAGCTTTCGTTACCTGAGCTGTTTCCTTCAAATTTGAGGAAACTGGGAGAAATCATCTTAGACGCTTCAAAATCGCCTGCAACCAAGCGAGATTTTAATGCCTTTGTGTTTGCCCGCGTTCCTGAGAGATACATCTTTTTGCAAGAAATAGTCAATAATGCGCCCAGTTTTTTAGTGGCGCCAAGTGCGATTATTTCGCATGCATCTTTTTATAGAGGTAATTTGTAACTCCTTGAATATGACCACAGCCGCCATCCTCCCCAAACTCCGGAACCACTGCAACGTCCTCTGCAACGGTGACATGGGCTTTGGCGATTACGTCGAGCAGCTCACCTATCTGCGCTTCCTCAAAATAACGTACGAGGGCGCACGGGGCCTGCGAATCTCACTCACAGTTATCTAACTCCAACCCATGAACGATGATCAACGAAATAAACTTGTAAATCTCAGTCCGCAAACACTTGCCGACGCCCTCCTTGACCTCGCCGCCTCCAGCGACGAAGCGGCAGCGGTTGTCGAGCGGCTGACCGCAACACCCAAAGAAAACCAGAAACGCTTCAAATCAAAGCTGGCCGGCCTGAAGCGGCGGCGCAAATTTATCGACTGGCGGGAGGCGCATGCTTTTGCCCGCAGGCTGGAAGCGCTGCTCGCCGATCTGCGCGCCAGTGCTCCGGAACCGCAAACCGGCGTAGAGCTTATCGCGGCATTCTATGAGTGCGACC
>JACWAG010000401.1 GCA_014874425.1 Syntrophaceae bacterium
CCGTAAGGCCCGCCGCAACCCAAACTTCTCAACAACCCCAGAATTCCGGCCCGGCCCCTGAACTTTACGGCCAATACCCTGATCCCACCCCTCGCGATCAATTGTACGTGTTCTGGCTCTTTGGCAAGATAATCAGCTATCCTATCGACAAAATCGAATCTTATGTTTCAAAGAAATTGTATTCTGTGGAAAAGCCTCATTTGGTCCCTGCAGCGGCTTCGGCTTCAGGAGTCGCGTCCAGCCCCTTTGATTCTATAAATCGTAGGGAAATCCCGCCGGCGCCTCCTGTCCAGGACAAAAGCGTGCACAACAGATAAACGACTGGTAAGCGTTAACTAAGATTTACTCGCCCAAAACTGTTTTTGAATCGCATTTGGGGCAGTGCAGGTAGCGTCCCTCTTTTTTTGAGACTTTTTCTTCCATGACAGTTGAGTCACAGCCAGGATTCGGGCATTTCATAGGCACTGGCTTGTTCCACATCGAAAAGTCGCAGCTTGGGTATTTGTCACATCCATAAAATACCCTTCCTTTTTTTGTTCGTTTGTGGACAAGGGTTCCCTCACCGCATTTGGGGCATTGCGCTCCAGTCGAAACCGGACTTGCTCCCTTGCATTCCGGGTACCTCGAACAGGCGAGAAACTGCCCCGACCGGCCCTGTCTTATTACCATGGGCGCTCCGCATGAGCAGACTTTGTCAGTCGGAACAGCGGCTGTGTCTGTGGCGGTTACGGAGATGAGCTTCTTGGTATAGGTGCAATCAGGATAGGCTGGACAGCCTAAAAACAGACCATATCTACCGGCCCTTATCAAAAGGCGATTACCGCACTCGGGGCAGTTCTCTTTGGTGGGAACGCCTTCTCTCTTGATGTTTTTCATGTTTTTCTTAGCTTCAACAAAAGCCGAGTTAAAAGGCGCGTAAAACTGCTCAAGTATCTGGGCCATGGTTTCCGCGCCTTCTTCAATTAGGTCTAGGGAGGATTCCATTTCGGCGGTAAATTGGGGACTGACCAAATCTGGAAAGCTGTCGACCAATAACGATGCTATTATTCTTCCCAAAACGGTTGGTTCGAATTTCTTGTCAACTATTTCCACATATTTTCGCTTTTGAATTGTGGTGACTATCTCGGCATAGGTTGAAGGACGGCCAATGCCGCGTTCCTCGAGTTCTTTTATCAGCGAGGCCTCATTGAATGCCGGAGGTGGTTGCGTAAACCGCTGCCGTGGGACAAGGCGATCCAATTCAAGGACGTCCCCCTCATTCAAATCAGGGAGAACCATGCTGGTGTTTTCTTTATCATCGGTCTGAACGCCGCCGTCTTCCTCCAATGAAATTGCGTAGATCCTGGTAAATCCATCGAATTTCATGATTGATCCGGTAACTCGGAAAAGGAGAACCCCGGCTTCGATGTTTGCCGTAGTCATGAAAAAGATCGCAGGGGCCGCCTGACTGGCAAGAAATCTGTTCCATATGAGCGAGTATAGGTCCCTCTGTTGTTTGTCCAGGAAGGTGGCCACTCTTTCGGGGGGAAAATCTAGCGAAGTTGGTCGGATAGCTTCGTGGGCATCCTGCGCCCCTTTTTTGCTTTTGTAAAAGTTGGGTTCCTGTGGGACATATTCCGGGCCGAAATTCTTGTTCAGAAAATCACGCGCCGCCGCCATAGCTTCGGGCGCTATGCGGGGGGCGTCAGTTCTCATGTAAGTTATCAGCCCAATGGAACCTTCCTTTCCTAGTTCAATCCCCTCGTAAAGCTGCTGGGCGATCCGCATAGTCCTGTTCGGCGACATTCGAAGTTTTCTCGACGCCTCTTGTTGAAGCGTAGAAGTGATAAAAGGGGGCAGCGCCCTTCTGGCCCTCTCTTTACGCTTTACTTGACTTACCTTAAATGTCTGCGAGTTGGCGTATTGAGTAATTTCCGACGCCTTTCCCACATCCTGAATCTCGGACTTGGCTCCATTGATTTCGACAAGTTTCGCCTCGAACGGAGCCGATCCGTTCTTCACAAGACTAGACGAAACATTCCAGTATTCAGATGGAACGTATGTTTCAATATCCAGGCGTCTGTCCACAATCAATCTCAACGCGACGGATTGCACACGGCCGGCGCTCAAGCCGTACTGGACTTTATCCCATAGTAACGGACTGATCTGATAGCCTACAATCCTGTCCAAAATCCTTCTGGTCTGTTGAGCGTTGTATCTGTTGACATCGAGTTTCGAAGGATGCGCTACTGCCTCTCTGATAGTCCTCTCAGTCAGTTCATTGAAACGGACCCTGAACACTGAACCCGCTGGTTTGCCTAGTTCTTCGCTTAAATGCCACGCAATGGCTTCGCCTTCTCTGTCAGGGTCTGTCGCCAGCAGCACGCGTGACGATTTGCGGGCGAGGCTCCTGAGTTCGGAAATAACCTTCTCTTTTCCGGGAATAATCTCGTAATGAGGCGTAAATCCGGAATCTACGTCAACTCCGAGAACCGGTCCGGACCATTTGATCCGACCATTTGATTCGCCTTTGGCCTTCTGAGCAGTCTGCGGGAGGTCCTTTACGTGGCCCACAGAAGCTTTGACCTCGAAATTCGGGCCAAGATACTTTTTGATAGTTTTGGCTTTGGCGGGAGATTCCACCACAACCAGGGTATTTCCGTCTGAATCTTTCATTCTGTCGCCTAAAATAATATTTCAAGAAATGTCATTGTTGACACGAGATTTTCATATTCTGGAACACCTCCAGCCAACAATTTTAGTTCTAATGTTTCCTTAAAGCCAAAAGCTTTAGGTTTAAACACACAAAGTGTCAACTAAATTCAGAGAATCACCAAATTGATCCCTCCGAAATAATAGTTTAACTCCTCGGACTTATGCCTCTTTCGCCTGAGACTTTAATCTGAGGCCTAATATGTCAAAGTCAAGTCAAAGCGCCACTCTGGAAAATAGTTTTCCGGGACTCTGGCGGACAAGCCCCAACAGTTCAAGTTCAAGAAGGGCGCCAGATAGCCTTCCAGGTTCCATTTTCAGGCCTTCGCAGATCAGATCGATTGGAGTTGGATCCAAATCAAGAAAGTGGAGAATAGTTCGCGCAACTTCAGACACTTCTAATCTATCAGGGGGAATTAGATTTGAGGGCGCCTCGTTTCTGTCCTTTTCAAATTCACATGTTGAAAAGGATGACAAAATGTCTTCCACAGACTCTACGAGCCCGGCTCCCTGTTTTATAAGGAAATGAGGTCCTCTAGACCGTTCGTTTGTAATGTCTCCGGGAACTGCGAAGACATCTCTATTTTGATCCAGGGCGTGAAAAGCGGTGATTAACGAACCACTCTTTTTGGCCGCCTGGACAACGACGACAGCTTTAGAAAGCCCGGATACTATCCTATTCCTACGAAAAAAATTGGTTTTCAATGGAGAGATCCCAGGCCTAAATTCACTGATTACCGCGCCATGTTCAGCCAATTGCTCGATGAGACTCTCGTTTTCTTTTGGATAAACGACATCAAGACCACAACCAATTACCGCTATGGATCTCCCGCCTTCCTTCAGGGCCGTCTGGTGACACACTGTGTCGATTCCCCGCGCAAGCCCACTAATAACGGTGAACGAAGACCGAACGAGGTCCCTTGTTATCGATCTGGCAAATTCTACACCATACCTGGTGGGGTTTCTGGTCCCTACCATCGCGATGGCCTTTGAGTCTTCAGGCAACAGCGAGCCTCTTACAAAGAGGATTGCTGGGGGATCGTAAATGTCCTTTAGATTGGAAGGATAATTGACTCCCCACCTCGTGATCAGCTCGGCCCCAAGGTGTTTTAGAAGGTCCATGTCCTTTCGAATTTCTTGAGCCTGCGGTTTGTAGAAAGCTATCGAGTTGGAGAGACGTTCGGATAATCCGGTGCGACGCCGAATGTCCGCAGCCGAGGCCCGGAAAACCTGACTTGGTCCCCCGAAGGACTCAACCAGTTTTGCCACTGTCAGAGGTCCGACTAGTGGAATTCTTTCAAGAGCTAACCAATCATAAATATCCTGTTCACATTCATGTTCTATTTGAACCATTTCTAAAGTTTCCCCCCAGAATTTAATTGATACGATGAATTTAAGAGTTATGCTTAAAAATGTCGCTTGATAAAAAACGGACGGCTCATAGGGATTTTAACTTTTGTGACCGTCCAAAGACAAGATGATCTCGTTCATGGGAACGTAGGGCGGTTCCATAGTTGTCTCTAAAAGAGGTGATATTTGACTTCCGTTACATATGAATGACCGACATTCCAAAATTATTCCTGTTATCAAGTCAGACCCTGCGCTAGTGATTTCTATTTCGCCTAGAGCCACATTTCCCGAATCTGAGGGATTGAATGTCGTGGCCGGCATAATGTTGGATAAGGAATCGGAGAATATGGCGAAACGGTCGCCCTCACGAACCAATGCCCTTTTGGAGTCAACGCAACGTATGTACACAAGGTCTTTCTCATGGTAAAGAGCGCAAACGCCTGATGGTGAATCAACAATCTGTCCCCAGAAGTGATTCATTAACGCGCCTTTCTCATTTATCCTGTCACTGGTTGGCCGTTGCTGGTCTGACGCATTTGCCGGGTCAATCGCGCCATCGAATATTTCCTGAGTGTTCCTGTCGGAACGTTTAACGGATGGCGCCGCCAGAGCTGTCACCATGCGGAGCTGGGAAGTGTCGCAATCCGGTCGGTTATCTCCGGCAAAACACATTTGGGAGGACCAGATTGTGGAAATGCAGCATAAATGAAACATCACACGGATAAACAATTTTTGAGCGACGATAGGTCGTCGATTATGGTTCAAAGGCGCCGCAGCGTAATTCCTATGAACACAGTTACGAATTTGTGAGCACATTTGATTCACGGCGCTACTTCGTCCAAAACTTCACTTGAGGATACTTAGATCTAAACTTAGCTTGCTATAAAGGCCATTTATAACTATTAATTAAGCTAAAATATTAGCAATATCGTGTAACATCTAATACTCTATAATCATTATACGCTTATGTCAAGTTCAGATTTATCCTCCATAGCCTCAATGGGACTTCTCAAATTAGCAGGATATTGAAAGGACCAGTGATTCTATTGGACTCAACACCAGGTCTCTTGGTTTCACTCGCTGGACAAAGTCTTCAATCGAACACGAACTGGCTTGTTCTTCAAGTTTTTCAACAACATCATGGAACCTGCCGCCAAGGGCCTTTAGCATGTTCATCTTCTGCGACACAGAAGCCTGGCCGACGAATTCGACATGTAGGAGCGCAAGACTTTTGCATTCTCCGGAACCGTCGCTAAAAAGAGGCGCCACAAGCAGACTTTCCTGGCCTCCCTTGCCAGAACTCCAAACAGCTCTGCGCAGTCTTAGGGCGGTTCTTTTGCTCCCGCCTGCGGGATTCGGGGTGTCATATCTGGACGCTTTGCCTTCGGAGTATCCAAATCGAGCCACAACCTGGATAGGCGAAAATTCTCTGGTCAGTTCGTCAGGTTTCAAAGGGTCGCCAACCTTGTAAAGCATCCCGCCTTTAACGTTTTCAATGACTTGGGACAGCGCTTTAAGGACTCGCTTATCTTGATCCTTAACCCATACTGCTTGCGCTCCCAGCCTTTCCAACGCTTTTAGCAACAATGAAGGCAAGGTGTCCTGAGGGCGAGAAATTCCGACTGTAACGGTTTTGGCCTGATGCCGAATCGAATCGATGGGTCTTGTCATCTCTTCTATTGCTTTGCTGAGCGTGACGATGCCCTCGTTTATCAGAAGTTCAAGGTCGTCTGGCGTCTCGTCGAATGTGGCCAATTTACCTGAGTACACAGCCATGGACGCGGCTGTAGAAGCAGGTAGGGCAGCGTTCATTTCCCCGTCGGAGATCAGTTTCAAAGCGCCGTCAAATCTATTTTGGAGTTCAATACGGTCCCATGTCTCCGGATTCTCTAGAAACTGCGTCAGTAGAGACCTAATGTCCCTCAGCCTGTTAGATTGTATATCAATGGCCTTAGCTGTATGGAACCCCCATAAATGTCCAGCTACAGTTGCAAGCACAAACCCTAACCCCCCGCCTATTACCGGCAATTCCACGACGCCTTCCGCGTGGTCAAGAAATCGCTTTTCTCCTTCGGCGCAAAACACGAGAGGTTTTCCGGAGTGGGCCTTGAATATTGCCACTTCTTTGGCTGTATCTTGAACAATCTGGTCTGGGAGGTCATTTGCAATGACTAATGTTAGAGGTTCAGTAGAAAGATCGACATGTTTCTTGTCCTCCGTGAAATCACAAGGGATAGATTTATAACAGAGTTCGCTCAGTTTTATTCTGATTTCATCTGCCGCGATTTTATTGGGACCATTCCCGACAACCGCCCAGTTTCGGCTACTGGGACCATAATTTTCTGCTAGATGTTTTATGACATTCCCTCGTTGGAGTACTAATTCTACCAATCTCGGCAATTCTTCAAGAGAGGAAATTTCCTGATATATCTGCTCATCTGGTAAGGAATTGAATTCCTTAGCTAACAGCGCCGCAGTTAGCTTTCCGGCGGTAACTTGAGAATAAAACGCCTTGGTTGACGCGACGGCCATCTCAACGTCGCGGCCATCACTTGTATAAAAATGGGAGTTAGATTTCGCTACCAACGGCGAGTTGCGCCTGTTCACTATAGCGTGTGTCCAGGCGCCGTGGGCGCTTGCCACGTCTACGGTCCTGTTGGTATCGGTAGTCGTTCCACTTTGCGATATTGCTATCAGCAATGTGTCGTTCAGAGAATAATCGGGCATGAAGCCGGACAATTCCGAAGCTTTACATGACGTGACCGAAACGCCAAGTCCATCCAGGGCCTTCTCAATCAGGTATGCGACCCCATTTGCCGCTATGGAAGCCGTTCCCTGGCCAATAACTATAATTTTTCGAATACGGGGTTGACTTGTGTCGCGAAGTCTGCCGACTAGCGCTCCAAACGTTTCGGGTCCGACGTCCAGGAATTCGATGGTTCTACCCTTTTTGGTATATTTACCTTTGATGGTTTTACGTATGCTCGACGGCGCCTCGTGGATCTCTTTCTCAAAATAGTAGGCGAAAGCGCCTCGAAAAATGTCTCGAGAATGAATGTAAATCGGTTCCGTTCTTAACCTAACTTGCGATAAATCTTCGAGAAAGTAAGCTTTAACATCATGTTTTGAGTGGGTAGATATCACAATTTCGGTTCCACCTTTTTCAAGACCGGACAGTGGCATACAGTTCCTTGTCCATGCCGCAAGCCCATAAACTTCCGAGGCGAATATGAATCCATCCAGCGGTTGGCCTATGAATAGGCTCTGGCCGCTTCCTTTTTGGCCCATCACAAGCTCATCCGGAAACAGTGGATGTTGCATCACTATAGCCAGGGACCCCTCGCAACTGTTCATCAGTTCAGCAAACCTCTTGAAATGCGGCTCAGTAAGGCTGGTTCCCAATCGGTAGAACACAGGAAGGATCTTGGCGTCTGTCGTTACGATCGGCTTGATCTGATAGCCACGGGAATGAACAACATCCTCGACAAGGGAGTGATAGTTGTCGACATCTCCATTTAAGACAAATAGAGCGTTCCGGTCATTTATGGACTCCATATTTTCTTTTTCATGAAGCTCACCATCCACCGGATGGCAGTTAGCCAGGCTGATTATCCCGTTGGAAGCCCATCTAGTATGGGCTACAATATTGGCCTTCTCTATGAATGCGGCGATCCGCCAGAGTTCTTTGTCATTCCGGACGGCTTTCCTGATGTGGCTGGTGTTATCCCCCAAGCGCCCTACCAGGTTCGCGACCTTATAAATAAAAGTGAGGACAAATCCCCTCGAATCGAGTTGGTTCCCATTAAACCCAATTTTAACGCCGTCTACGATCCTGGAACTTTTGTCAAGAAGCCTTTCCTTGCCCAGTTCAGGGACTTGCGGCAAACATGTGTTTTGGTCAATCACGCATTGAACCGCTATCCCTGCGGAATCTCGGCCCCTGACCTCTAGTCTGTCGATATTTTCGAGCACTTTCTCAATCGACCATGCGACGAATCGTTGTGAGCGGTTTGGTGATTTTGCGAGTAGCACAGGATTCATCAGTTCATTTGTTCTGGCGACATTTTGTAGGACTTCGGCCCTGATCTGCCATATGGCGTCTCCGATATCCTGTTGTAGCGATTCAACTTCCTCTGTTGGTGGTTCACTGGCCAGTTGGGAGAGGATCTTTTCCAACCGGTTAGCCATGCTATCAACTTGAGAATAAAACTCGGATTTGGAAGCCAGTTCGAAATGAAAGGAAAACGTCATCAATTCATCGAATTTTTTGATAAGGCTATCAACAGAATTTCTAAGTTGTCCAATGTCAAATGACTCGCGGTAAATTCCATCGAGTGAATCGGCAATCTGATGGACCCAATTTAAATCTGAATCATTTTTCCATGCTTCATTGCTGAGAAAGCCGGCTATTCCACACACGTTGTTTACCTCATAATAGATATTAATTTAAGCATGCAATGTTGAACAATGTATTTAACATTACTTACGTTGTGTCTCTAGTATTTTAATTTAAAATGATAGAGAAATGGGGCTGGCTAAAGCCCAGGAAAGGAAACCAAATTGATCGATTTTCATACACACACCATATTTAGTGACGGGGTCCTAATACCGAGTGAACTGGTGCGGAGAGCTGAAGTTATAGGATACCGCGCCATAGGATTGACCGACCATGTGGACGCGTCCAATCTTGATTTTGTGGCCCCTCGAATCATCAAAGTTGCGCAGGAATTGAACCGGCGCCAGAAGGTTTTAGTAATTCCTGGGGTTGAGATTACGCACGCGCCTCCCTCCGAAATAGCAGAGTTGATATCAGAAGCGCGAAAGATAGGGGTAACTCTAATCGTTACACATGGCGAATCACCGGTTGAGCCGGTGGCTCCAGGCACGAACCATGCGGCTATTCTTGCGGAAACCGACATCCTGGCCCATCCAGGTTTGATCTCAAAAGAAGACGCGGCTTTGGCCAAAGAGAAAAACGTTTTCCTTGAAATAACGAACCGATCCGGTCACAGCTTGACGAACGGACACGTTTTCCGGATGGCCTCAGAGACCGGGGCCCAAATGGTACTCAACACGGATACTCATACACCTGACAATCTGATGACCGATCAAAAGGCTGAAATGGTGTTGATAGGCGCAGGAATGTCACGTAAAGAAGCTGACCGAGTTCTGGATTCGAATCATGCGCTCCTTGATGTTCTGAAAGCCAGGATGGACTGGTGACAGCACAATGGCTTTCCCTTCGCCCATGAAAGAATTCGGCGCGTCGGACGGATAAAAGGGAGTGGAACAGAATCGGGAACATGGTGATTCGATACAATAGGGCGGGCCGGTGGCTTGCGAACACTTATTTTTTCTGATAACTTTTCCATTTTACAATGTTTGTATGTCTTCCTGAATGCGAGTAATAAACTCGAGTTGGGCGGGTATAATCAGAATGAAAAAGTCCAGGCTTACTGTTTCTTTAACTTTCGTAATCGTTCTAATGGTTGTTTTTGTTACTTTGGTGTTCACGCTATCACGTTTCTTTGAGGACGAGGAGCGACCGTCCGGATTTTCGGGCATACTGGATTATGGTAACAAGATCGGAATAATTCCTATTGAAGGAACTATTATGACGGCTGATGAAACTCTCAAGAACTTGAGAAAATTCGAGAAAAGGTCGTCTATTCGAGCAATTGTACTAAGAATTAATTCCCCGGGGGGTACAGTTGCTCCCGCTCAGGAAATCTACCGGGAGATTGAGAAAATTAAGAAGAAAAAACCGGTAGTAGCTTCAATTGAAACAGTAGGCGCATCGGCTGCTTATTATATTGCTTCCAACACTGATCGGATAGTTTGTTCGAAGGGTTCAATCACTGGAAGCATTGGTGTTATAATGATGTTGCCGGATATCCACAAAGTAATCGAAAAGATTGGTGTCAATGTCAATATTATCAAGGCTGGGGCTTTCAAAGACATCGGGTCCGGAGTAAAACCGCTGGATGACAAAGAGCGCGATATACTACAAGGTTTCGCGACGGAGGTTCACGAACAGTTTATTTCGGATGTGATTAAAGGAAGAAAGGGAAAGATCGAAGAAGACAAGCTGCGCAGCATTGCTGACGGACGATTTTTCACCGGTCAGACGGCGAAAGATTTGGGTTTGGTTGATTCTATGGGCAATTTTTATGATGCGATTAAGGTCGCTGCTAATCTTTGCAAAATAAAGGGTGAACCGGAAATTGAATATCCGAAGAAAAAATGGAATAGTTACCTTGACCTCTTCCTGGATTCAACTTCAAAAAGTATTGTTAAAGGGTTGGAATACGCTGGGTCCGCGCGATCTAACGCTCCAATGCCCAGATAGGAACGACGTTTGAACAATATTGGGACCTCTAAATGTTGTTTTTTGCAAAATAGTGTAACATTTTCCTGTTAGCGCTTTTTCAAACGCCACTTATCCTTGAAGAATGTAAACGATACATGAAGAAAGACGGAGAGTTATTGATGGTTGTGCAAGAATCTTTGACCTTTGATGATGTTTTTCTAGTGCCTTGTTATTCAGAATTGCTGCCATCAGCGGTAGACGTTCAGACCAGGCTGACCGCAGCCATCACTTTGAATATTCCTCTTGTTAGCGCTGCCATGGATACGGTCACGGAATCCGAGATGGCTATCAGTTTGGCCCGTCAGGGCGGGATAGGAATTATTCATCGTAATCTCGGCATACCGGAGCAGGTTCGGGAGGTTGACCGCGTTAAAAGGTCGGAGTCGGGAATGATAGTGGACCCGATAACGATACATCCTGAACAAAAAATCTCGGATGCTCTTCAAATTATGAAGAAATATCATATTTCAGGTGTACCGGTTACAGTCAACGGATATTTGAAGGGTATTCTCACTAACCGGGATCTTCGTTTTATCGAAGACCTCGACCTCAAGGTCGAGGAAGTCATGACCAAAGAGAACCTGATTACGGTTGATGAGAAAATAGGCATAGAAGAATCTAAGGCTCTGCTTCACAAACACAGGATAGAAAAACTGGTCGTTGTTGATCGTGAAAACAGGGTCAAAGGGTTAATCACCATTAAGGATATTCAAAAGGCCATCATGTATCCTAATTCTGCAAAAGATGAGTTCGGTCGTTTGCGGGTTGGAGCCGCTGTTGGAGTTGGCCCCGACAGGGAGGAGAGGGTTGAAGCGCTTTTAAGGCGTGGCGCAGATGTAATCGTGGTCGACACTTCACACGGACATTCTAAAAACGTGATGGACGCCATTAGAGATATAAAAGCCAATTACAGCAATTGCCAAATTATAGGAGGCAACATCGCAACACCAGAAGCGGTTCGTGATCTTGTCAGCGCTGGCGCTGACGGAGTCAAGCTGGGGGTTGGCCCAGGATCAATTTGTACCACTAGGATTGTGGCTGGAGTTGGTGTGCCCCAAGTTTCCGCCATCCTTGAGTGTTCCAAGGTGGCGTCTGAGCTTAATGTGCCTATGGTAGCCGACGGAGGGGTCAAATACTCGGGTGATGTTACCAAGGCTCTGGCTGCAGGCGCTAACACCGTCATGATCGGCGGACTGCTTGCGGGCACAGACGAGAGCCCCGGGGAGATGGTGCTATATCAAGGCAGATCTTACAAGTCATACCGCGGAATGGGTTCAATTGAGGCAATGAAAGATGGTTCACGTGACCGTTATGGGCAACACGAGGGAGTCCCAGAACATAAGCTCGTTCCGGAGGGTATTGTAGGCATGGTCCCGGCAAAAGGCCCTGTTTCCGATTCAATCACACAACTTATCGGCGGACTCAAAGCTGGCATGGGCTATCTTGGCGCCAAAACCCTTGAAGATCTCCGATCAAGGGCCAAATTTATCAAGGTCACTGCGGCCGGTCTGAAAGAGTCTCATGTTCACGATGTTGTAATTACCAAAGAGGCCCCCAATTACAGACGTGAATCCTAACAGAAGTTTAGAGTCTTAAAATGTTGCAAGCACTAATTTTTGGAACGACGGGATATACTGGTATAGAACTAATCCGAATCCTTAGCGCCCATCCTGAAGTCTCAGTTGTAGCAGGTAGTTC
>JACWAG010000051.1 GCA_014874425.1 Syntrophaceae bacterium
CGCCACTTTGCTGCGGAAATGCGCATAAAGCGTCTTTTTGCTCATCCCGAGTTCTCGCGCAAGGTCATCCATAGTAATGGAGCGGAAACCGTAGGCAAAAAAATGACGCCGGGCTGTGGCGACAATCCGTTGTCGTCCGGAATTTTCGACAGGAGCCACGTGCTGCGCTCCATCTTTTTTCATAAACGACCTCACTAGCCTGGGCCTGAGCTATAGACCTGTGCGTTATAATACCCAGGAAACTAGATCAGTATATGGAGTTTATCCTGCGCAGTCAAGAGTGATTTCTAGGGGTGCGCCCTTGATGGTTTGCGGAATAGGGGATTAACTGTTAATTTGAGATTCCTAGTAGCCGATCCATTGCTACTCCGGCTAATGTGGCTAGACGGCGGCGAACACGGCGCTGGATAGGTGACCAATGTCGCGAGCCCAATCATCGTCGATCTGACGAATACAGCAGTAGATGAAGCGCTCGTGCGGAAATCCAACAAAGGGAGCGTGACAAATGCGGCGCAAGCACTGTGAAATAACCGACCCCCAAGATATTGAACGGATTCTCAACTCAACCACGATTGGTCGATTGGCCACTAGTGGCGCGGACGGTTATCCCTATATTATTCCGATAAATTTTGCAAATTACGAGGGGAATATCTATTTTCATTCCGCGTCAAAGGGTGAGAAGTTGGACAACCTGGCTCGAGATCCCAAGGTTTGCTTCGAGGTGGATATTCCGATGGCATACCTCGACACGGGTTTTGACCCGGACAGACGGATCTGCCATCTGCACCAATACTATCATTCAGTCATTATTCGGGGACAGGCAAGTGTTGTCCCGGACGGCCCCTTGAAGGTCGCTGCCCTCAATGCGCTGGTAACCAAGCAAGAGAAAGGCGCCGATCATGAGTTGGTAAACGAGGAAATGCCGGGTTACAAGGCTTGTAAAGTGGTCAAAATCGAGCCAATTTTTATCTCGGCGAAAAGTGACCTGGGACAAAACAAGTCTACAGAAGAGCGATTAGCGGTTGCACAATACCTAAAGAGCCGCAACCAGTCCGGCGATTTAGAAACAGTTAAATCAATGGGTTTCGATCCTGCGGATCTGTAAACAGGCGAGAGTTGCGGTAGAGCGGCTCATGTCCAAGGACCCTCTGCGGCAATTCAGTTCGAAATATATGTTGATTCCCGTTGAAGAGAAAAACAATTTTTGAAACTTTATGTCTCCAATTTTTTGGCCGTGTTTATGACTGAACCTCACAAGCTATTCAACTTCGAGTTTTTCGGGTTGTGCATGGTCGCATTCCTGGCCGTCTGCAACGTTAGCGTCTTCTACAACCTCTTCAACTATCTGCAAACTTTGGGAATTCCCACCGGGTTATGTGGATTGGTGATCGGAGCTTATTCTCTTACCGCTATGGTTCTCTATCTGTTGGGAAGTCCATTCCTGAACATCACAAACGCTCCCCGCGTTATGCTGCTGGGCATGATGCTGATGATAGTCTGCGGTATAGGCTATCTTTTTGTTCATTCTTTGTACGGGCTGATAGTGTTGCGCATAATCAACGGCGCCGGTCAGTTCTGCACGAGTGGTGGGGTAATGGCCCTATTCGTGTCAGTTATCCCTCTTGAGAAAAGCGGCCAGGCTTTTGGACTTTACTCCGTGGCTATTTTGCTGGGCTATGCGGGAGTACCCACTATCATGGATGCTTTAGCCCCTTTCATCCCTTCCCCGCCCTATGGCTATGCGGCTGCCACAGTATCACTGGTTCCAGCGACATGGATCGTTTTGCGGATTCGTCGACGACGTGCCGATTCATCAAAATCTGTGCCGCAAGGACATCTGCCTGCGTGGACCGACATCCGGGTTAACGTGCTCCAACTGCCGGTGGCATTGCTGCTTTTGTTAAACATGAGCTACTTTTCCAATTGGAGCAGTCTGTTTTTTCTATTCAAAGGATTTGCGCAACAGCAGGGTCTCGCCAATGTAGGGGCCTTTTTCACCGTGCAGATGGTATCAATGATCGTTATCCGGCTTTTGGCGGGCCGGATGTTCGATGTGATCAACAAAGTGTGGCTGGTGGGAATCTGCTTTATTATCGTTGGACTGGGGCACCTGGCGCTGGGTCACCTCCCTGGGCTTTGGGCTGTGCCGTTTGTGGGTGTCCTTTTCGGGCTAGGGATGGGGTTAGGCTATCCCGCTATCAACGGCCTGATGCTACAGATCTCCGCGCCCCATTTCCGCTCCCTTAACGCAAACCTGATGCTCTTCGCCGTTCAAGCGGGGTTTTTCCTGGGCCCGGTGTTAGGTGGCGCACTGGTGGCCAATTGGAACTACCATGGGTATTTTCTGGCAAGTAGCTGTCTGGCCTTCGTGGCTGCGGCATTGAGTGTGGCCTTGGCCATGAGTTCTGCCTCTAGACGCTTCAACGGGGATGGGGTGTCACAACTGACAGAGATGTAGGCAGACCCATGAGCCTCGGTACTGGGATAATCGCAGGATAGCTCCATGATTTTCCCATGATCATGGGAATAGCGCGACCGTATGATGAGCCACCAGAAATCGTAACACGATGGTGTCTGAGCCTGAAAATAGATGGTTTACGCAGTAATGACTATATCAAAGGAAGGTTGGGGCTAACTTGTCCAAGGGATATTAATGTTTCCGGCGGGTTCAAACGTTCCCTTCTATGTTCATCTCCAAAGACATAGAGAAATTGGCTCTAGACTGCCGCCCTTTTGCGACGAGAGGCATTGCCAGTCCCGGTTATCACGTCTCCATGAGGCGCATTCATTTCTCGCAATTCCTCTAATAAGCCAGGGTGTTTCTCCAACAATGAGAGAACCTTGACCAGCAAAAGTGGTGGCTGAGTCTTCCCTCTTTCATAACGAGAGAAGGCCAACGGTCCGAGGCCAAAGTTCTTTGCTAACTCTGATTGAGTAAGCTTCAACGACTTGCGAATACGTCGGATATTGGCGCTGACCTCAGATCTAGCAGTATTCATTAATGCTGTCTGCGCTTCGTCAAGACGTTGATTACTTTCTGAATCCCATACACCTTCACCGCAAGCCGGACAAAACTCACCTTTTAGGTTCTCAACTGTTACTGATTGACCGCTGTAAGAAAGCGTCTCGTCTTGGTTCTTTTTTCGGGACCGTTGAAGTAGCTAGAGGATATTTTACTGTTCCTCGGGCGCCTTCAAGATGATTCGGCAATCTCCAACCACGGCGTCTTTCCCTTTCTCATAAACCATTAACGGATTAATATCGAGTTCATGAATCTCCGGATGATCCATCACCATGGCCGAAAGACTGACGAGGGATCGCTCCAGGGTCTCAACATCCAGGGGAGGTTTGCCTCGATACCCTTGCAGTATTTTTATACCTTTGATGCTACTAATCATTCTGTGGGCTTCATTGCGTCCAATGGGCGCCACGCGAAAAACAACATCTCGGAAAATTTCTACAAAAATGCCCCCGAGTCCAAACATAAGCAGCGGCCCGTATATAGGATATCTATTCATACCTAGAATAACCTCCTGGCCTTCCCGCTCCGCCATTTTCTGGACGAGGACGCCGTCAATCTCTGCGTTGGGAACGTGTTCCAGCCCTCGTTGTACGATTGCCTCGAATTCTTGCGCTGCGGTCTTGCCGTCATCAATATTTAGGACGACACCACCCACATCTGACTTGTGGAGAATTTGCGGTGAGACAATCTTCAGAGCTACCGGCGCCTTTATGGATTCAGCGAACTCTCCAGCCTCCTCCTTAGTCCTAGCGAGCATGGACTGAAGGACCTTAAACCCGTAGCATTGGAGAACCTGTTCACCTTCTAATTCACTCATGCTGGGCCGCCCTTGAGCGAGGGCACGTTGTATAATTTTCGAGGCGCGGTCTTTATCGTGAATCAACTTGAACTGATCGAGAGATTGACGATTCATCCAGCGAGAGTAATGATAAAGCTTTCCAAATGCCTGAGCAGCTTGCTCCGGAAAGCGAAATACTGGTAGCCCATGTTCCTGAAGGTGGTTCACGCCGGCTGAGACATCGACGACCCCCATGAAGCAGCAGAGAATAGGTTTCTGAGTGTTTATTGCGATCCGGGCGATAACTTCTGCCGTTCCCAAAGCGTTGGTCATGGATTGGGGTGTGAGAATCACAATAGCGCCGTCGACTCCTTCATCGCTGATTACTGATCTAAGAGCATTCTCATATCTATCCTCTGGGGCATCGCCTATAACATCGACCGGGTTTAGCACGTTGGCGGTAGGCGGCAGATGACTCGTCAGCGCCTCCACTGTCTCTTGGCTAAATTTGGCCAACTCCAGACCGGATGATATCGTCATGTCAGTGGCGACTATGCCCGGACCACCCGCATTTGTAATTATGCCCACCCGATTCCCCGCGGGTATTTTTTTATATGAAAATGCGGCCGCATAGTTGAAGAGATCCTCAATGGAATCCGCTCTGATGATGCCCGTTTGCTGAAAAAAGGCTTCATAAATAGCGTCCGATCCAGCCAGGGAACCCGTATGGGAAGCAGCGGCACGCTGCCCGGCGATAGTTCTCCCGGACTTTACTACGACTATAGGGGTGGGGCGATGCCCCGAAGTAATATGCTTTGCCGTCTTTATAAACTCCGGGCCCCGGCTAATCTCTTCCAGGTAGACCATGATAACGTTGGTTTCTGGGTCCTGATGGAGAAAAAGTAGGAGTTCCAGTTCATCGACATCGGCCTTATTACCAATTGAGACGAATTTCGAAAAACCAAACTCCCGCTCTGCCGCAAAATCTAGCACTGCAGTACAGAGGGCCCCACTCTGAGATATGAATGAAATATGACCGAACGCCGGCATGTGGGTAGAGAAGCTAGCATTGAGTCGAACAGATGGATTCGGGTTGATTACTCCCAGGCAGTTGGGTCCAATCATACGGATCCCGGCTTGCCGACACTTGGCTACAATTTCATCTTCAATCTTACGTCCATCTCCGCCAATTTCCCGGAAACCTGCGGATACTATAACGATTCCCTTTATTCCCTTTTCTGCGGCCTCTTCAACTGCGCTCAGGGCCAATTTCGGCGGCAGTACGATAATAGCCAAATCGACTGGTTCAGGTAATTCGGAAATGGAAGGATATGCTCTGACGGATCTCACGGACCTGGCCCTAGGATTTACCGGGTACAGGGTCCCTCGATAGTCGCCTTGAAGAATGTTTACGAAAATGTCGTGGCCGACTTTCCCGGGGGTTGTGGAAGCTCCCACAACTGCCACTGATTGTGGAGAAAAGATGGCGTCGAGTTGGCGCATACGTTTTCCTTTCGTAGTATCGGAAGCCCCTATGATCCAGTCTTAAGTTTTTACTGCCTTACCGAATAAACCCGAACCGGAATCATGCAACGGTAATGGTATCCACTGTTACTATCGCCGATCTATGTCGAATATAATTTGAACACGGTCGATACGCATTAGCAAGGCTTCTTCACTAAGAGAGATCGCAGTTTTGCTCTATTCCGGGATTTTTCCTCTTTTCCCGATCGCCAGATCATGAACAGGTATTATGATATCAGCTTCTTTCTTTATACGAATCATACTGTCATAGGCCTGGATTGCGTCCAGCAACACACCAGGCGCTATTACGCCACCACCGGATGGAAAATTTTCGGAATTACAGCACAAACCTGTTATGATAGCTTTTCCAGCTGATGTTTGAATGACAACCGACTGCCCACCGGGTGTATGCCCTGGAGTAAAGATCACACCTATCCCATCTACGATTTCTGTGTCGCCCTCGATCACTTTCAAATTTATCCCTTCCAGAACATCAGGATAATATCTATGATCAATCGGGTGCGGATTCATGCAGAAATCCAGTTCAGCTTTCTGGACATAGAATTCAGCGTTGGAACACAATGAATCATTTTCGCAATGATCATTGTGCAAATGCGTATGAATAACTATGTCTATGTCCTCAGGCTTCCAGCCAATTGTTTCCAGGGCTTCTTCGAATGGTCTTACCGGAAACCCTGTTCTCTCCTCGAGATCATCTGGCGCTATAAATTCCTCGATACCTGTGTCAACAAGTATTTTCTTGGCGCCTCCCATAATTGCAAAAGTGTAAATTGGCAATATTATGCGTTTTCCATAAAAGCGTTGATAAGTTAATATTCCTTGATCGGTTTCATTAAAACCAACCGCCAAAGGGTGAATTGTGTAATTAGTTCGCATTGTTTTATTACCTCTCAATTACGCAAGCGAATCCCTGTAAAATTTCCGGCGTAAAAATCTTTATCGCCCGATTCTTCTTTGACTAGACTTCAGACAATAAAAAATCAAGATTTTTTATATGAGCAGTTACTCCAATTTGTTTGGAGCATCGCAAACATTGTTTGACTATTTTGTAGACCTCCTGATGAATATTGCAAACTGGTTCTAGACCGATGTGGCTCCTAAAACTCGTTTTGGCGGTTTCTTGACAGCTACGCCAAGTCACTTGACGCAGATCCGTTATGGATTCACTTGTTAGGGGTCTGAGGTCGAAAATCCCATACATCTTTCCCACTTATCAAACGGACCTCAAAGTGGCCGCTCCATTTTTCGTCATTCTGTTTTGGAAAATCTTCTCGAAAATGAGCGCCGCGACTCTCTTTTCTTTTCAACGCCCCCTGTATGATGAGACCAGCAATTCTCGTCGCAGAGCGGAGGGCAATTTCGCGCCAATGTCTCGGCGTGAACATTCTATAGGCAGACAGAGGGCAATTTCGCGTAATTCGTTTACGGTATCCCCCGCTCGAGCCAACCCGTTTTCATTTCTGATAACTCCAGCCTCTTCCCACATAGTCCTTCGAAGTCTTGTTTGAAGATCGGCTATGGACAATTTGGAGCTTCCCACAGTCGGGCGCTCACGCATTTGCTCGAACCGGACCTTTCCAAGGCTACCCCCGACTCCTTTTGCCCAATCGACAGCGAAAGTGCCAGCTCTCGCCCCGAAAACCAGGGTCTCGGCCAAGGCATTCCCTCCCATACGATTTGATCCATGAAGCCCTCCCGTTACCTCTCCTGCCGCAAAAAGACCTGGGACTAAAGTTGCGCAGTCTCTATTAATCTTAACGCCTCCCATAAAGTGGTGACATGCAGGGGCCACTTGCACCGGGTGGAGTCTCGCTCCATAACGGTTTCCCAAAATGAGGTCGGTCGTCAATGGTGAACACCAATTGTTTAAGCTGCCTATTGTCGTATTTACCGTCGCTCAAAGGCCATGGGAGAAAGATAGACAAGTTTTTTCTGTTTTCTCTGACGATTTTAAAAAACCTCGATGTGTTTTTTTACTGGGCCATTATTTTTATTCGCTAGAAATAGGTCCTATCAAGATAATGCTACTAGGTTCCGCATCGAATTCTAAACATTTCTTGTATGTTTAGACCTACATGCGGCGAGAAAGCATTGAAAGAGTGGCGGGCTGATATAGTGGTCTTAAGAAGTTGATTAATAGATGTTGAAATGAGTTCTCAATTAGGCGGAATTATGGGCTCACAAAAGCAAATTTCTGGTTAATTGAAAACCGCCCTAGTAGTGAGTTCGGGGCGGTTCGCTGTGGAAGAAGAGTGTGGACAAATTTTCATCCACATCGCTATCTACTTGACGCCTTTTACCACTATTGTTGCAAATGTAAAGATAAGAAACTTTTGCACAATCTCAATCACATTTCTGCACTGGTGACATTTCTTAATATTCCATAAAATTAGAGTGATATATTTACTATCTATATTATAATGTCATAATATTTTATATTATTGTTTAATAATACTTGACAACATATCGATACAATGACTATTTCATCTTTAGCGACAAACCAAACCTAATCCTTCCTTTGACCCGTTTACCCAACGGGTCAAACTTTTTATGGGGTAAGGCATTGGTAAACAGC